>NZ_JAJCGT010000003.1:0-183553 GCF_020553185.1 Blautia sp. MSK18_10
CTCTAAAGAGCAAACAGTAGTGGTGCCATGGATGCACCCTGAAAAAAGGCGGTATCCCGCCTTAATTCAGATGCTCTGGTAACTCAGTTACCGAGTAATTCACAGGAAACCTGCTAATATTTAAGTGACACGAAACCTTACAGAAATGTAAGGTTTTTTCATATAATGTAACCTGTTTCGATGGCAGAAGCCGTAAAAAATCCTTATACTTACGGTATCAATTAAAAGAAAGGAGCCCCATTTATGGCTTTGCTTGAAGTTACAAATATCAAAAAAATATACAGTACACGTTTCGGGGGAAACAAGGTACAGGCGCTTTCAAATGTTACATTTTCTGTAGAGGAAGGTGAGTTTGTCGCGATTATGGGGGAATCTGGTTCCGGTAAGACAACCTTGCTGAATATTCTTGCGTCTCTGGATCGTCCGACATCCGGAGAGGTTCTTCTGGAAGGAAAAAATATCGTATACCTTACAGAAAAAGAAATATCAGCATTCCGAAGGAAAAATCTTGGATTTGTTTTTCAGGATTTTAATCTGCTGGATACCTTCAGCCTGAGAGATAATATTTATCTTCCACTTGTTCTTACAGGAGAAGATTATCGTGAGATGGAACAGAAAATCCGCCCGATTGCGAAGGCTCTTAAGATCACAGAGCTTCTGGATAAATTTCCATATGAAGTTTCCGGTGGTCAGAAACAACGTGCTGCTGTTGCAAGGGCGTTGATCACGAATCCCAAACTGATTCTTGCGGATGAACCGACGGGCGCACTTGATTCAAAGGCGGCATCAGCACTTCTTTCCGTATTTGGTGAAATCAATGCAGAGGGACAGACAATCCTCATGGTCACACACAGTGCACAGGCAGCCAGCCATGCGTCCAGAGTTCTTTTCATCAAAGACGGAGAAGTTTTTCATCAGATATACAAAGGCAGTAAATCGCGTCAGGAAATGTATCAGATGATCGCGGATACGCTTACGATACTTACGACAGGTGGTGAGCAGCATGCATAAGGGAATTTTTTCCAGACTTGCAAAACAGAATATCCGAAACAACAAAAGCACATATATTCCATACATAATCACCTGTATTTTCTGTATTGCAATGATTTATATGATGGAATTTCTGCGTGACTGCCCGACACTGGATCAGGCAGTGCGTCAGGCGGATGAAGTGCGTATGATCGTGTTTACAGGAGAGATAGTCGTAGAGATTTTCTGTATTATTTTTCTGATCTACAGTAATAGTTTTCTGATGAAGAGAAGGCAGAAAGAGATAGGTCTTTATAATATTCTTGGACTGGAAAGAAATCACATTGGAATCGTAATGTTTCTTGAAACGATCATTACCTCAATAGGTTCACTTGCCGGCGGTATTGCAGCCGGAATTATTGGAAGTAAGCTGGCACTTCTTTTGCTGTTAAAGCTGCTTCATATCCCTTCAGTGCTTGGATTTTATATTTCAGTAAAGGGGATTTTTACCTGTCTGTTCATGTTTGGCATCGTATTTTTGATGATTTTGTTTCTGAACCTTGCGAAAATTCATTTAAGCCGTCCGGTAGAATTACTTCGCGGTAATAATACCGGAGAAAAAGAACCGGCAGCAAAATGGCTTATGGCATTGATTGGTTTTATTTGCCTTGGTGCAGGTTATTACCTTGCGGTTACGACTGAATCTCCAATCAAGGCAATTACGATATTTCTTCTTGCTGTTATTCTTGTTATGGCAGGCACTTATCTGCTTTTTACCGCAGGAAGTATTGTGATTCTGAAGTTTCTCCGACGCAGAAAGAGTTTTTATTACAGGACTGGAAATTTTATCAGCATATCGGGAATGCTTTATCGAATGAAGCAGAACGCAATCGGTCTGGCAAGTATCTGTATACTAAGTACAGGTGTTCTACTTATGATTTCCATGACAGTTTCCATTTATTTCGGAATGAATGATATTATGCTGAATCGCTATCCGTATGATGTTGATATGTCTGTTACCAGCATAAGCGAAGATGAATGTCAGACCGCAATAGAGGCTTTTGAAAAAGCTATTGCGGATAATAAAGTTCCGGTAGAAAAGTCTGTGGAGGAAATCTATCTGGATATCGTATGCAGCAAAAACGGTGATCAGATTCTGATAAAACCAGCAAATACTATTCGAAATTCTGATTCGGTACTGGTACTTTCTCTTTTGAATCAGGCAGAATATGAAAGACTTACAGGAATTTCTGCAAATCTTAGTGATGGTGAAATTTTTGCATGGTATCCTTCAGCTGTGCAGAAAGATTCAGTTACTGTTGATGAGACAGAATTTACAGTGAAAAAATGGCTGGATAAGAATCCCCTGACCTGTGGCGAAGATGCAGTCAGTGATAATGCAGTGCTGGTTGTTACAGATGAAGATTTTAAGAAATTTGATGAGATGCGTACAGAAATGTATAAAGGCGTTTCTTCTGCTCCTGCGGGAGAGGATCTGACACTTCATCTTGGTCTGGATATTACCGGTTCGGAGACAGATAAGATTGATTTTGGAACCCCGGTAATGGAGGTTGTTAAAGACTTGAAGAAAAATGGAGGCTTGTCAGAAAACTCATGGATAACTTCCGGAATCCGCCAGCAGGAATATGAGTCCTATTATGCGGATAATGGTTCTCTTTTGTTTATCGGAATCTTTCTCGGTTCTCTTTTCCTTATGGGAACAGCTATGATTATTTATTATAAACAGATTTCTGAAGGATATGAAGATCAGAAACGATTTGAGATTATGCAGAAGGTTGGATTAAGCCGCCGGGAGGTCAGAAGTTCTGTCCGCAGACAGATTCTGATGGTATTTTTTCTCCCGCTGTTAATGGCAATGCTTCATATTGCCATGGCATTTCCAATGATACGAAGAATGCTCCTGCTCTTTGGAATGACAAATACGAAGCTGTTTATTGGATGTACGGCGGGAACAGTATTGATCTTTGCTGTTGTGTATGGGTTGATTTATCTTATGACGGCGCGTTCTTACTATCATATTGTAGAACGCAAATAAAATAAATATCAGGGTCAGAAGATTCTTAGATTATTCGTGTTTATACGATGAGATTTTGGAAACTTCTGACCCTGATATGTTTATTTATATTTTATGATTAGATAGAATTTTTCAGTCAAAAAGAATGAGCGTATTAGAGCGTGTTTGAAAAATCATTCAGCATTCCTTTTTTTCTTAACCAGAGCATAAATCCAACACAGAGAATCAACTATAATATAGAGGACATCGGTGTTGCCAGCCCGATATGGAACAGAGAGATATTCGGCTGGATACTCATAATGTAAGATACCGGCACTCTGACGCAGAATGCACCAAGAATTCCCTGTATCATAACTGAAGTAAACAGTAACGTTATCTGCACTTCAGCCTTATACTTCCACTGTCAGTCTGGATCAACAGATTGCCACCCGTTCCTTTCTGTGTGTAAGAAATATCACAGTCATCCTGGTCTTCCACCATCTTACCGGTCAGCGCATCATCTACATTGATATCTCCCATATCAGTATTCACCTGTATGTTCCATGTGCGCATCACGTCTTCTTTACCAATAAAACAAAGATCACCCATATCCGTTTTCACTTTCAGATTATTGAAATCACAATTTTTAAAAAATACATCTCCTGAATCCGTCTGAACGGCTCCATTTTCGATTTCGCATCCGTTCAGCAATATATTGCTCATATCCGATTTAATATCTGCAAGCTTCCATTTCTGACCTTTCGGCACGTAAATTGTTACCACATTTTCATCTGTAGTAAGTGTTCCTTCACCCAAAAGACCCGACAAAAATCCGATATCAACATGATAATAAGTCTTCCCATCATTGTTATTTTCCTGAATCCTTAATTTACCATCCTTTACCTGATAACTGATCGGATCCTTTTTCTGATCGGATGCCCGATAAGAAATATAACAGTACTGATCATCTGAACTGACTACTTGCAAATTCATATCTGTCATGGAGATGTCTGCTGAGTCGAAATCATCAAGCTTTGTTTTCTCAAGAACCATCTCATTATCGCTTTTTTTTGCAGCTCCATCCATTTTGTTTAAATCTGCTGATTTCACATATTTACTTCCACCGCTCGCAACACCGATGCCCGTCAAAGCTGCACCACATACACAGCATCCGACTCCTGCTGCAAGCCATACCTTTGCCCATCTTTTCATCGTTCTAACCTCTCTCTCTTTCTGCCTGTGATCCGGCGTACCAGCTTCGCAATCAGCATGCTGCTCCATTTACATAGATATACGCACAACAGTACACCAAGGATGCCAGCGCCCACAGCCAACAGACCACTTCCTGTAAGCATTGCAAAACCGCTCATAGAAAACGGGACTGCCAGTATACCGCGGACAAGGATTTTCCCGCCAATAAGCATCAGACATAAAACTACACATAACAAAATTGCAAATACACACACAACTAATGCAAGAACGACTGCAGCAAATGCTGCCAGAAGCGGAGCTCCTACCGGTGCAGCAAATAATACCAATAGCGCTATCCATACCACATGTTTTCCGGAACCTTTCTGTTCTGCTCTGGTCTGTCCATCTGTTTCATAATTCTGATGATCTTCTATTTTCTTATTCAGAAGATTCGCCATCAGTTCTCTGGCAGCCTCCTTCGGCGTACCAAGTTCTTTCATCAGTTCTTCTGCTCCTTCCTCATCTGTCTCCTGAAAATACTCGGTAAAATATTCCATTGCATCTTCATAGTCCTGTCTCGGAAGCTTCCGCAGATATTTATGCAGCTGGTTTAAATATTCCTCTCTGCTCAACCTCTTATCCTCCCTTCAATAATTCCATCTACAGTGTCTTTGTAGATTTGCCATTCATTGCTCAGATATGCAATCTGTGCCTTGCCTTCTTCTGTAAGGGAATAGTATTTTCTCTTTCTTCCCTGATACTCCTGCGAATAGGTAGTCAGATATCCTGCAATTTGTAACTTCTTCAATATGGGATAGAGCGTAGATTCTTTAATGTCAGCAGCCTTCTTCACTGTCTGACTGATCTCATAACCATAAGAATCCCTGCTTTCTACCACTGACAGTATCATATATTCAATCAATAATGCTGATACCGGAAAATACATAGAATCACCTCCTGGTATATATGTAAAATATTTATATATATAAATTTTACATATACTATACTTCGATGCTACCACAATGTCAATACATATATAAAATTTTTATATATATTTTTCGGAGCTCAATCGTTATGGTATCTCTGGACAATCTGCAATGGATTTCTGATATCAAACTATTCATTTGACTATCTTTTGGAGTGTGTTTGAACATATCGGTATTTCGTGGAGTCTGACTCCAATATGCATGACCTCATGTGGTCATAAAAATATGCGCATCAGCCGTAAAACTGATGCGCACATAAAAATTATTTTACTGTAACTGTAATCACTTTATATATACCATTCTGTGCATATACCCATATCTTACAGTTTCCCTTTCTCATAGCTTTGATTACACCATCAGATGTCACAGTTACTACTTTTGTATTACTGCTTTCATAGCAGAGATTTCTGTGGTGTTTGATTTTTTTGTCTTTCTTTATTTCTATAGCTGTAATCTGAGCAGTTTTACCTTTCTTTAAGGTTACTTCTGTATCATTCTTCTTATTTCCAATCTTTATAATGGAAACAGCTTTGGCTACGCCGTATTTTCCATCCTTAGTTATTGAATGTACTGCTACGGAGGTACCTGTGATTACTTTCTTTCCATCCACCATCTTGTAAGCCTTTACAATGTACTTGTAGTAAGTTGCTTTTTTCAGCTTAGTGGCGTACAAATCAGAACTTCTGAATCAGCGGATGTTCCCGGTAGTACATCTTGGTGAAGTTCAGGAATTTCTGCATATTGTCACTGATATATTTCCCTTTTTTCCATATCATTCCGATCTTTATGCGGATGGGTGGACTGAGGGGAATTCCTTTTATGCCGGAAGAGGCAAATCTGTCGGTCATGCTGGAATAGAGAAAGCTGCCATATTTACAGGTCTTTACTAACTGCAAAATCGTATAAATCTGGCTGCTGCGCATGACGATGTCCGGAATGTAACCGTCCATTTCGAAGCGTGTTTTCAACAACTGGTTCTGTACGGAATCGGCATTGAAAAAGATCAAAGATTCTTTAGACATTTCTTTGGTGGTCACAACTTCTTTGTCTGCCAGTCGGTGGTCATCACTTACACAAAAAACAACCTGGTCGTTGGCCAGAAGAGCCTTGTTAAATTTATCAATATTATACTGTTCCATATTTACCAGAGCCAGATCCAGAGTGTCATCCTGTACCAGATTGCAGGCACGAACAGAGCCATATTCCTCCAGAACAACAGCGATTTCCGGATATTGGTCATGAAATGCGATGAGAAGCTCAGGGAAAAAGACAGTGCTCAGCATAGGCGGGATCCCAATACGAAGAGGGGGCTTTACCCTCGCCATACTGGAGTAATCTGCCTGAAGCTCGTTGCAGTATTGAAGAATGTAGGTGGCTTTATTATAAAGCTCCTCGCCTTCTTCAGTAAGAATCAGCCTGTTTCCCTTTCTATAGAAAAGGCTGATACCGAATTCAATTTCCAGGTCGCGGATAGCAACGGACACAGTGGGCTGAGTAACGTATAATTCCTCGGCTGCCTTTGTGATACTGTGGCAGCGGCTGGCTGTGCAAAAGTAACGGAGTTGGTTAAGTGTCATAAGTAATTTCCTCTAAGTTCGTTGTAGTGTGTCGAAATATGTCATTTCTATAGCAAGTATAGTATTTTCTGAAACTGCTTTAAGTTATCTTCAAATAAAAAATACCATATACCTATCATAATTTCCATATTTATTTCTAAAGTTTTTTTTAATATAGTAATATTGCATAAAAAAACCTGCTAAAATTGAGATTATAAAAATTTTTTATGGGGATATGCAACCCATTAATTTGTTTTTTTATACGTGCATGATTTATAATAAACTCATCAAAGGAAACGTGCACGGCCGGTACCTTTCAAGAGAGATTAATAAAAAAAAGACGGATAAGTAAGACAAAAGCGAAGAGCAAAATAAAAAATGAAATCACAGAAAAAAGTGAAAGGAGATCAATAAAATGTCTCAACAAACAATCACACTGTTATTTCTTGTGTTTACGATCATTAGTTTCATCCTCGAAAAGATACCACTTGGGCTTACAGCTTCGATCTGTGCAATCGGATTGACACTCACCGGAGTAGTGGATGTATCTACAACGTTTTCACAGTATGTAAACAGTAACGTAATCCTTTGTGTCGGCATGTTTGTAGTAGGTCAGGCACTATTTGAAACAGGAATGGCAAATAAAATCGGAGGTCTGGTCACCAGATTTGCCAGAACAGAAAGAACATTGATCATTGCGATCATGGTAATCGTAGGTGTGATGTCCGGATTCTTATCAAACACAGGTACAGCAGCAGTGCTGATCCCTGTAGTCTGTGGAATCGCTGATGAATCCGGCTATTCAAGAAGCCGCCTTTTGATGCCACTGGTATTTGCAGCAGCGCTTGGCGGGAATCTTTCCATCATCGGTGCACCCGGAAACCTGATGGGTGTAAACGCACTTCAGGAAATGGGGCTTTCCACAAGCTTTTTCATGTATGCACCGGTGGGAGTCCCGATGCTTCTGGTAGGAATTATCTACTTCGTTTTCATTGGATACAGATTTCTTCCGGATGGAAAAGGGGCTGTAGGGGCAACTGTTGAAAAACAGAAAGATTTCAGTGATGTACCGAAATGGAAACAGACTGTTTCACTGATAGTTCTGATACTTGTGATTCTTGCAATGATTTTTGAGAAACAGATCGGAGTCAGCATTGAGATTTCTGCATGCATCGGAGCAATCATTCTGGTGCTGGTTGGAGTTCTTTCAGAAAAAGAAGCACTGGCTTCCATTGATCTGAAAGTAGTATTCCTTTTTGGAGGATCTCTTACACTTGCCAAAGCCCTGGACACAACAGGTGCCGGTGAACTGATAGCAGATAAGATCGTAGGACTTCTGGGTGCAGACCCGAACCCGATTGTGCTTCTTCTGGTAATATTCATTGTAACCTGTGCACTGACAAACTTCATGTCAAACACAGCCACAACCGCACTGATGATCCCAATTGCAGTTTCTCTGGCAAACAACCTTGGTGCGGATCCGAGAGCTGTTGTTATCGCAACTGTTATCGCAGGCTCCTGTGCATATGCAACACCGATTGGAATGCCTGCAAACACTATGGTAGTAGGACTTGGAGGATATAAATTCAAGGATTACGTGAAATCAGGTTTACCGTTGATTCTGGTATCCTTCGTGATCTGTATGATCCTTTTGCCTGTTCTGTTCCCGTTCTATCCGTGAGAGGATAAACCATATGAGACGGAAGATTTTCCGCTTAATGTAAATGTATCAATAGAAATAAAGCAGAAAACATGCTGCTTTAGATAAATAACCCAAAATTAAAAGCCAAACAACCCTAAACCATTGAATGATCAGGAGGTAAATCATGACTAAGGAAAATGGAGTTAAAGTATTAACAGACATGGTAGCAGATTTTGTTGCCCATATTGGAAAAAAATTACCGGACGACGTAGTAACAAAACTGGAAGAGCTTGGTTCTCAGGAAAGCGCAGCACTTCCAAAAGTACTTTATGAGACAATGACTAAGAACCAGGGACTGGCTGTAGAACTGAACCGCCCAAGCTGCCAGGACACAGGAGTTCTTCAGTTCTGGCTGAAATGCGGAACTAATTTCCCGTACATCAACGAGCTGGAAGCCCTTTTGAAAGAAGCTGTTGTACAGGCTACTTTTGCAGCACCATTAAGACATAACTCTGTAGAAACTTTTGACGAGTACAACACCAAGAAAAACGTTGGAAAAGGAACTCCGACTGTATGGTGGGACATCGTTCCAAACAGTGATAAATGTGAGATTTACGCATACATGGCAGGAGGCGGATGTACTCTTCCGGGAAAAGCAATGGTACTTATGCCAGGTGCAGGATATGAAGGCGTTACCGATTTTGTTCTTGATCAGATGACAACTTACGGACTGAATGCTTGTCCTCCGCTTCTTGTGGGTGTAGGTGTAGGAACATCTGTAGAGACAGCAGCCCTCAACTCCAAGAAAGCACTTATGCGTCCGATCGGTTCTCACAATGACAATGCAAATGCAGCAAAAATGGAGAAGCTTCTGGAAGACGGAATCAATGCAATCGGCCTTGGACCGCAGGGAATGGGCGGAAAATATTCTGTAATGGGTGTTAATATCGAGAATACAGCCCGTCATCCGTCTACAATCGGTGTAGCAGTAAATGTAGGCTGCTGGTCACACCGCCGTGGTCACCTGACCGTAAATTCTGACCTTACAGTAACCTGTGATACACATTCCACATGGAAATTCAACGCATAATCGGAGGGAAAAAACATGATCAAAATCAGAGGAGATAAAAAAGTTCTTATTACACCAATCAGTGAAGAAGACCTGGCTGACATCAAAATCGGTGATATTGTATGGCTGGACGGAGAGCTGATGACCTGCCGTGATGTGGCACATCGCCGTCTGGTTGAGTATGGAAGAGAACTTCCATATGATATCAAGGACAAAGCAATTTTCCACGCTGGCCCAATCGTTCGTAAAATTGAGGGAACAGAAGATGACTATGAAATGGTTTCCGTTGGACCGACAACCTCCATGCGTATGGAGAAATTTGAGTATGAATTTACTAAGCTTACAGGTGTAAGAGTAATCGTTGGAAAAGGCGGAATGGGACCGAATACAGAGCGTGCATGCAAAGAATTTGGTGCGATCCACTGTGTATTCCCGGCTGGCTGTGCAGTAGTAGCTGCAACAGAGGTTGAGAAGATCGTAGAACATCACTGGGATGAGCTTGGAATGCCTGAGACCTTATGGTGCAACAAGGTAAAAGAATTTGGTCCACTGATCGTATCTATCGATGCACAGGGCCGCAACCTGTTTGAAGAAAACAAGGTTATCTTCAATGAGAGAAAAGAAGCTGCTAAGCAGGCTATTTATCCGGAAGTTAAGTTTATTAAATAATGCATTTCAGTTTTACAAAAGTAAAAACCGTACGATTTCTTCTTTATTGTTTCAAAGATAAAAAAAGATAAACATCATCTAAGATGAAAAGAAGAGGTGGCTCACAGATTTCCTTCATACATGGTCTGTGGGCTGCTTTTTTCTGTATACGAAATTTAAATAAATAGTAACTTTAACCGAATCAAGTAAGTCCCCTGCGGAGGTTGCGAAAAGCAATAAGCAGTGGGTGGGGACTCGCGTACAAATGATTATGCCACTGCTACATCTTTTTCCTCCGCCTTGAAATAAAAAAAATTATCCTGCAAGATTGTTTCAGGAATTAACATGTCGACACATTAGAGCGTGTCTGAAAAATCATTCCCGCAATCTGCACGCCCCACTTTGCGATATATTTTATCCGAATTCGGTTGTCGTAGCCCATGAATTTTGGCAAGTAAAGATTATCTGAAAACTGAAAAAATAGGTATAAAAAATAAATATAGGGCTGTTGCAATGACGGAAAATAAGGTATGATATCTGCAGAAGCATGATACATGTTTCCATAACCCGGGTGAAGTAAATGAAAAAGGCAATAATCTGTTGGGATATCTTCACCGGACAGTCACAAAATCATTTGGAGAAAGTTATATGAAAAAGTTTAAGTTAAATGTACAGAGACATATCTGCATTTTATTATGCCTTATTTTATATATTACTGTGCTTCCCATTCCTGTATCAGCACAGGAGGACAGATCTAAGGTTGTCAGGGTAGGCTGGTATGAGGGAACTTATAATACCACAGGAGCAGACGGTCAGAGGAGAGGCTACAGCTACGAATACCAGCAGGCAGTAGCTGCGCATACCGGATGGAAATATGAATATGTGGAGGGAAGCTGGGCAGAACTGATGAGTATGCTGAAAAATGGACAGATCGATCTGCTGGGAGGCATTTCCTATACAGAGGAACGTTCCACTTCCATGCTTTTTTCAGAATTGCCTATGGGAGAGGATAAATATTACCTGTATGTGGATACTTCTAATACAGATATCTCCACTTCAGATCTGACTACATTAAATGGAAAAAGAATCGGTATGCTGCCGAATGCACTTCCTGCCGAAATGTTCCATGAGTGGGAGAAAAGTCATGGAGTGAACACGCAGCAGGTTGATATTACCGGTGCAGATGATATTCGTCAGAAATTGAAAAATCATGAAATTGACGGATTTGTTTTAAATGAATCTCCACAGTGGGAAAGAGACGATATTTCACCAGCTATTCTGATTGGTGGCTCCTATAACTATTTTGCAGTCAGCAAAAAACGCCCGGATCTGAAAGAAGAGCTGGATCAGGTAATGCAGAAGATAGAGAGGGAGAATCCTTTTTATAAAGACGATCTTTATAAAAGGTATCTCTCCGCAAATTCCCTTGAAACTCTTACGGATGAGGAGCAGAACTGGCTGGAACAGCATGGGGCGGTCCGGATTGGATATCTGAAAAATGATGTGGGTATCAGCCTTGTGGATACGGAGTCAGAGAAACCGGTAGGAATTATTAACGATTATATTAGTCTGGCTTCTGGCTGTCTGGGAGAAAAAAACATAGAATTTCAGTTGACAGGCTTTGATTCTCAGGAGGAAGAACTGCAGGCATTAAAGGATAGCAGGATTGATATGATTTTTCATATGAATCAGAATCCATATGAAGCTGAGCAAAACGATGTTATATTGTCAAATACTGTTTTTGAAGTCAATGTTGCAGTACTCACCGGTGTTAAGAAGTTTGATGAAAATAAAGAGAATACAGTAGCAGTGAGCAGGAATAACCTGCTGGGGAAGTGGTATATTTCTTTTAACTATCCTTTCTGGAAAATAAAGGAATATGACTCATCTGCTGAGGCCGATAAAGCAGTTCAAAGTGGAGAGGCAGACTGCTTTGTTGCGAAGGCAGGACAGTCATTAAAGACACTGGAGGACAGCAAAATGCGCAGTATTTTTCTTACGAAATCCGGCGCTTCCTGCTTTGCGGTCACCAGGGAAAACACAACATTAATGAATATCCTGAACAAAACCATTCAGACTCTGCCTGATTCCAGACTTTCCAGTCAGTTTTGCGTATATGAAAACGCACCTGGCAAGGTTACTCTGGCAGAATACATAAAGGATAATCTGTGGGTAGTTTCCATTTGGTTTGTAAGTGTGGTCTTGATTATTGTGTGGATTATAGTTTATCTGCTGATACAAGCGAGAAAAGCCCAGATTCAGGCAGAAAAGGCCAATGCCGCCAAATCAGATTTCCTTTTCAATATGTCTCACGATATCCGGACACCCATGAATGCCCTGCTGGGATACAGTGAGCTGATGAAAAGGGAATTGACTGATCCCAAGCTTCTGGATTATCAGGAGAAGATGGAACAGTCCGGAAATCTGCTGCTGTCTATTATCAACAATGTGCTGGACATGGCCCGGATTGAAAGCGGTAAGGTGGAACTGGATGAAGATTATGTGAAGATCAGAGATATTTATCAGGGAATTTACAAAATTTTCCAGGCGGATACGGACTCAGGTAATTGATACAGGTATCGGAATGAGCGAAGAATTCCTTCCATCTCTCTTTGAGGCTTTTGCCAGGGAACGAAATACAACAGACGGAAAGATTGCGGGAACAGGTCTGGGAATGCCGATCATAAAGAAGTATATTGATATGATGTACGGAACTATTGAAGTAGAAAGTAAGCAGGGAGAAGGAAGTAAATTTACAGTTACCCTGGAATACAGGATTGCTGATAAGAGTTACTATGAACGGGCTACGGAAAAATTTTCAGATATGGATGAAACCAGGATCAGCGGAAAACATATTTTGCTTGCAGAGGATAATGATCTGAATGCGGAAATCGCAGAGTTTATCCTGGAGGATATGGGACTTATGACTTATAGTTGACCGTGTTGAGGATGGAGTTCAATGTGTGTCAAGGATAGAACAGAAACCGGCAGGCACCTATGACCTGATCCTTATGGATATCCAGATGCCGAACATGGATGGCTACAGGGCAACTGAGATGATCCGCGGACTGTCAGATAAAGACAAAGCCACTATTCCGATCATAGCCATGACAGCCAATGCCTTTGAGGAAGACAGAAAAAAGGCACTGGCAAAAGGAATGAACGGACATATTGCAAAACCTGTTGATGCAGAAAAAGTTGAGAAGACTATTTGTGGGGTTTTGAGCAGGTAGTGAAGCGGATGATCTTATCCGCTTGAATAAGTGGATTGTGAACTATCCATTTTATTCCAATATTCATAAAGAAGGGGTAGTTTTGTATGGAGCAGCTTGAAAAACAAAAGGAATATTGAATCCGTTCTCAGTAACGTAGCCGAAATTCATTCCAGATTGCCTGCGGCAATGGAATTTTGGCTTGTATGTCTCGGGATTTTGGCATATTCATGCCAAAACACCTCGCGGGATAGTGGTGTGTGAACAGTAACTAGAAAACATATAAAGTGCAGAACAGGTATTCGCTTGCTCTGTACTTTTTTTATATGGGATGATATACTGAAAATATAACCATATTAAACATATTTCAATTTTTGATAAGTGAAATTTGATTAAAACAGGAGAATATTATGGATCATTTTGAATTGCATTCCGAGTACAAGCCAACTGGCGATCAGCCTCAGGCAATTGAACGTCTGGTCAGAGGCTTTAAAGAAGGCAACCAGTTCGAAACTTTACTGGGTGTCACCGGTTCCGGCAAGACATTTACCATGGCGAACGTCATCGCCCAGCTAAACAAACCAACCCTCATCCTCGCCCACAACAAAACTCTCGCAGCGCAGCTTTACGGTGAGATGAAAGAATTCTTCCCTGAGAACGCAGTGGAATATTTTGTCTCCTATTATGACTACTATCAGCCGGAGGCTTATGTCCCATCCTCAGACACTTATATTGCTAAAGATTCCTCCATCAATGACGAGATTGACAAACTCCGTCTCTCAGCCACAGCCGCAATGTCAGAGCGGAAAGACGTAGTGGTCATTTCCTCCGTTTCCTGTATCTACGGACTGGGTTCCCCTCAGGAATTCTTTGACATGATGATCTCTCTGCGTCCGGGAATGACCAAAGACCGGGATGAGGTAATCCGGGAACTGATCGACATTCAGTACACCAGAAATGAGATGGACTTCCACCGAAGCACCTTCCGTGTCCGTGGAGATACTTTGGAAATTTTTCCTGCCAACAGCTCCGATACAGCCGTGAGAGTAGAATTTTTCGGAGATGAGATCGACCGTATTTCAGAAATTGATGTACTGACAGGAGAAATCAAATGCCAGCGTTCTCATATCAGCATCTTCCCTGCATCCCACTATGTAGTGCCAGCAGAACAGATCCAGAGAGCAGCTGTAGCAATAGAAGAAGAATTAAAAGAACGTGTAGAGTATTTCAAAAGCGAAGACAAGCTTCTGGAAGCCCAGCGAATCTCAGAACGCACCAATTTCGACATTGAAATGATGAAAGAAACCGGATTCTGTTCAGGAATCGAAAATTATTCCAGACATCTGTCAGGATTAAAGCCCGGACAGCCGCCATACACACTGCTGGACTATTTTGGAGATGACTTCTTACTTATTATAGATGAATCTCATATCACAGTACCTCAGGTAGGAGGAATGTACGCCGGTGACCAGAGCAGGAAGCAGACACTGGTAGACTACGGATTCCGGCTTCCTTCAGCCAAAGATAACCGCCCCTTAAGCTTCGAGGAATTCGAATCCAAACTGGATCAGGTCATGTTTGTATCTGCCACTCCGGGACAATATGAGTATGATCATGAACTTCTCCGTGCAGAACAGATCATCCGTCCAACCGGACTTCTGGATCCGAAAGTAGAAGTCCGCCCTATTGAAGGCCAGATCGATGATCTGATCGGAGAAGTAAACAAAGAAGTGTCAAAGAAACACAAAATCCTGATTACCACTCTCACCAAACGAATGGCAGAAGACCTGACAGAATATATGAAAGAAGTAGGAATCAGAGTCCGTTATCTCCATTCCGATATCGATACCTTAGAACGTGCCCGCATTATCCGTGATATGCGTCTGGATGTCTTTGATGTACTGGTAGGAATCAACCTCCTTCGAGAAGGCCTGGATATCCCGGAGATCACCCTGGTAGCAATCCTGGATGCAGACAAAGAAGGCTTCCTCCGTTCCGAAACCTCTCTCATCCAGACCATCGGACGAGCTGCCCGAAACAGTGAAGGCCATGTGATCATGTACGCAGACAACATGACCGATTCCATGCACAAAGCCATCACCGAAACCAACCGCCGCCGAACCATCCAGGAAGCCTACAACAAAGAACACGGAATCACTCCGACTACTATCAAAAAAGCAGTCCGCGACCTCATCGCCGTATCCAAAGCAGTAGCCGAAACCGAAGTCCGACTCCAGAAAGACCCAGAGTCCATGACCCGTAAAGAACTCACCAAACTCATTGCCCAGGTAGAAAAACAAATGCGCGCCGCAGCCGCAGATCTCAACTTCGAACAAGCTGCAGAACTCCGCGACAAAATGATCGACCTGAAAAAGAACCTTGACGCTCTTGATAAATAGAACAAATGACCTGAAACAAGAAAATAATAATTGCGGTCAAGCCTGTGAGAAGAAAAGAATGACCTAAAACAGTAAAATAATAATTGCGGTCAAGCCTGCGAGAAGAAAAGAATGACCTGAAACAGAAAAAGAACAATTACAGTCAAATCTGTGAGAGGAAAAGAATGACCTGAAACAAGAAAATGATAATTACGGTCAAGGCTGTAAGAAGAAAAGAATGACCTGAAACAAGAAAATAACAATTGCAGTCAAGCCTATGAGAAGAAAAGAATGACCTGAAATAGGAAAAGAAAAATTACAGTCAAGGCCAGGGCAGGAAAAGAATGACCTGAAACAGGAAAAATATTTTTATGGTCAATTCCAGAACAGGTTACAAGTAATATGAGATAAAAAATGATGTTATAGTCAATTTCTCACAGCATTCTTTTCATCAAATCAAATAAATAATATTGTTATGAAATAACAAAAAATTCACAAAATAATATTGACAAACCAAATCAAGAGTGCTATCTTATGAGCATAAGGTGTTAGCACTCCTAAAACATGAGTGCTAACAAACCAAAAACAAAGGCAGTAAAGGAGTGGAACTTCATGGATCAGGAATTAGATGATCGTAAAAAGAAAATACTAAAAGCCATCATCAAAACCTACATGGAAACAGGCGAACCGGTGGGTTCCCGGACCATTTCCAAGTTTGCAGATTTAAATGTAAGCTCTGCCACCATCCGGAATGAGATGTCAGACCTGACAGATATGGGATATATCGTACAGCCCCACACCTCAGCCGGAAGAATTCCTTCTGATAAAGGTTATCGCCTCTACGTAGACGAGCTGATGAAAGAAAAGGAATCAGAGGTTCAGGAAATCAAGGATCTCATGATAGAGAAAACTGACAAACTGGATAAAATGCTGAAGCAGGTAGCAAAGGTACTGGCCTCCAATACCAACTATGCAACAATGATCTCTGTTCCACAGTACAGCGGAAGCAAGATTAAATTCATCCAGCTTTCCCGTGTGACACCCCTTCAGCTTGTGGCAGTAGTAGTGAGTGATAACAATGTCATCCGAAACCAGATCATCAATCTGGATGAGGAGATGGACGATCAGACAATCCTGAAATTAAATCTTCTTCTTAACACCAACTTAAATGGGGTGCCCATTCAGGATATCAACCTGGGAATGATTGCCCGCCTGAAAGAACAGGCAGGTGTACATGGCTCTGTGGTTGGCACAGTCCTTGATGCAGTGGCAGACACCATCCAGGTAGACGAAGACGATATGCAGATATATACTTCAGGAGCAACCAACATTTTCAAGTATCCGGAGCTTGCAGACACAAGCAAAGCGAGCGAGCTGATTTCAGCATTTGAAGAGAAGCAGGATCTGGTAGACCTGGTGAAAGAGAGAATGTCTGATACAGAGAACACAGGAATTCAGGTGTACATTGGTGATGAGATGCCGGTGCAGACCATGAAAGACTGCAGTGTAGTCACAGCCACTTACGAACTTGGAAAAGGAATGCATGGTACTATCGGTATCATCGGTCCCAAGCGTATGGATTATGCAAACGTAGTTGACAGCCTGAAGGCTTTGAAAGTCCAGCTGGACGAACTGATTAAGAAAGAGAGTTAGAAAGGCGGTAATAGAGAGTGTCAGAAGAAACAAAGAACACAGCTCAGGAAGAAGAGACAACAGAGACTCCGGTAACAGAAGAAACTGTTGAGAATGAACCTGAAGTTGTAGAGAACGGCGAAGCGGAAACAGAGGAAATCCCGGTAGAGGACGGAGACGAGGAAGCTTCCCAGGATGACAAGAAAGACAGCAAATCAAAAACTTCTTTCTTCGGCAAGAAGAAAAAAGAAAAAGATAAATTTGAACAGCAGATCGAAGAACTTACAGACAGGCTGAAACGAAACATGGCTGAATTCGATAACTTCCGTAAGAGAACGGAGAAAGAGAAATCCAGCATGTATATCATCGGAGCCAAGGACATTGTTGAGAAGATCCTTCCGGTTGTGGATAACTTCGAGAGAGGTCTTGCACAGGCACCTGAAGGAGATTCTTTTGCAGATGGCATGAAGATGATCTATAAACAGCTGATCACCACATTAGATGAGCTGGGCGTGAAACCGATTGAAGCAGTGGGTAAGGAATTTGATCCGAACTTCCATAACGCAGTAATGCATGTGGAGGATGAAGAAGCTGGTGAGAATATTGTGGTAGAAGAATTCCAGAAGGGTTACACTTACAAGGATTTCGTAGTCCGCCACAGTATGGTAAAAGTAGCCAACTAATTTACATGAAAATATAGAATATATCAAATCTAGTTGAAAATAAACAGGAGGAACAAGATTATGGGAAAAATCATTGGTATTGACTTAGGTACAACAAACAGCTGTGTAGCCGTAATGGAAGGCGGACAGCCAACAGTTATCGCTAATACAGAAGGCGCAAGAACAACACCATCAGTTGTCGCTTTCACAAAAACAGGAGAACGTCTTGTAGGTGAACCTGCAAAACGTCAGGCAGTAACAAACGCAGAGAGAACAATCTCTTCCATTAAAAGAGAGATGGGTACTGACTATCGTGTAACAATCGACGACAAGAAATATTCTCCACAGGAAATTTCTGCTATGATTCTTCAGAAACTGAAAAAAGATGCAGAAGGATACCTTGGTGAGAAAGTTACAGAAGCAGTTATCACAGTTCCTGCATATTTCAATGATGCTCAGCGTCAGGCAACAAAAGATGCCGGTAAAATCGCAGGCCTTGATGTAAAACGTATCATCAACGAGCCAACAGCAGCAGCTCTTGCATATGGTCTTGACAATGAAAAAGAACAGAAGATCATGGTATACGATTTAGGTGGCGGTACATTCGATGTATCTGTGATCGAAATCGGTGACGGCGTTATTGAAGTACTTTCCACAGCAGGTAACAACCGTCTTGGTGGTGATGACTTCGACCAGAAAGTTACAGATTACATGCTTGCAGAGTTTAAGAAAGCAGAAGGCGTAGACTTAAGCAATGATAAGATGGCACTTCAGAGATTAAAAGAAGCTGCAGAGAAAGCAAAGAAAGAGCTTTCTTCCGCAACAACTACAAACATCAATCTGCCATTCATCACAGCTACAGCAGAAGGCCCGAAACACTTCGATATGAACCTTACAAGAGCTAAATTCGATGAATTAACACATGACTTAGTAGAAATGACAGCAGAACCGGTACGTCGTGCACTTTCAGATGCAGGTATCACAGCATCTGAACTTGGCCAGGTACTTCTGGTTGGTGGATCTTCCCGTATCCCGGCTGTTCAGGATAAAGTAAGACAGTTAACAGGCAAAGAGCCAAGCAAGAACCTGAACCCGGATGAGTGTGTAGCACTTGGTGCTTCTATCCAGGGTGGTAAACTTGCAGGTGATGCAGGCGCAGGTGATATCCTTCTTCTGGATGTTACTCCACTGTCACTGTCCATCGAGACAATGGGTGGTATTGCAACAAGACTGATTGAGAGAAATACTACAATTCCTACAAGAAAGAGCCAGATTTTCTCAACAGCAGCAGACAACCAGACAGCAGTAGATATCAACGTTGTACAGGGTGAGCGTCAGTTTGCAAAAGACAACAAATCCCTTGGCCAGTTCCGTCTGGACGGAATCCCGCCAGCACGTCGTGGTGTTCCGCAGATTGAAGTTACATTTGATATCGATGCAAACGGTATCGTAAATGTATCTGCTAAGGATCTTGGAACAGGTAAAGAACAGCACATCACAATCACAGCTGGTTCTAACATGTCTGATTCCGATATCGACAAGGCAGTAAAAGAAGCTGCTGAGTTTGAAGCACAGGATAAGAAACGTAAAGAAGCAATCGATACAAGAAACAATGCTGATTCCATGGTATTCCAGGTTGAGAATGCACTGAAAGAAGCCGGAGACAAGATCGATGCTAATGATAAAGCTGCTGTAGAAGCAGACCTGAACGCACTGAAAGATTTACTGTCTCAGACTGCAAATGCAGAAGAGATGACAGATTCTCAGGTAGCAGATATTAAAGCTGCTCAGGAGAAGATGATGGAAAGTGCTCAGAAGCTTTTCGCTAAAATGTATGAGCAGACACAGCAGGCAGGCGGCCAGGCAGGACCGGACATGAATATGGGCGGCGGTGCAGCAGGCAGCACAGATGCAGGAAACAACGATGATGTTGTAGATGCTGATTACAAAGAAGTATAATGTGACATTTCTGTAAAAGCAGAGATTTGCAACGGAAATATCAATAATAACTGTTCAGTGGGAGAGTCTCTCTCACTGAATAGTTGTGTTATAAATAAAACGGGTATAGGATTAAAATCATGGCTGATAAGAGAGATTATTATGAAGTCTTAGGCGTGGACAAAAGCGCCGATGACGCAACACTTAAAAAAGCATATCGTAAGCTGGCCAAGAAGTATCACCCGGATGTAAATCCAGGAGATAAAGAGGCTGAGGCGAAATTTAAAGAGGCAACAGAGGCTTACACCATCTTAAGCGATCCGGAGAAGAGAAAACAGTATGACCAGTTTGGCCATGCGGCTTTTGAAAACGGTGGCGGAGGTGCCGGCGGCGGCTTCGGAGGTTTTGATTTTAACGGTGCTGATATGGGTGATATCTTCGGCGATATTTTCGGCGATTTATTTGGCGGCGGCAGCAGAAGCAGACGTGCCAATAATGGTCCGATGAAGGGAGCTAATCTCCGCGCACGCGTAAATATTACTTTTGAAGAAGCTGTCTTTGGCTGTGAGAAGGAACTGGAGATCGTACTGAAAGACGAGTGTACCACCTGTCATGGAACAGGTGCGAAGCCGGGGACTTCACCGGTAACCTGTCCGAAATGTCATGGAGAAGGTCAGGTTGTTTATACACAACAGTCCATGTTTGGAATGGTGCGTAATGTACAGACTTGTCCGGATTGTCATGGATCAGGTAAGATCATCAAGGATAAATGTACTTCCTGCCGCGGAACCGGATATACATCTTCAAGAAAGAAGATTCAGGTATCTGTACCTGCAGGTATTGACAATGGTCAGAGCATCCGCATCCGTGAGAAGGGTGAACCGGGTACAAACGGAGGTCCGAGAGGCGATCTGCTTGTAGAAGTAAATGTTGCACGTCATCCGATCTTCCAGAGACAGGATATGAATATCTTCTCTACTGCGCCTCTTACATACGCGCAGGCAGCACTGGGCGGTACTGTACGTATCAACACAGTGGATGGAGAGGTTGAATATGAAGTGAAACCCGGAACTCAGACAGACACAAGGATCCGTCTGAAGGGAAAAGGTGTACCGTCTCTGAGAAACAAGAATGTACGTGGCGATCATTATGTGACTTTTGTTGTGCAGGTTCCTACAAACCTCAACGAAGAAGCAAAAGAAGCACTGCGCAAATTCGATGAGGCGTGTGGTAACCGTCCGAAATCAAAAGATTCTGATGATTTTGAAAAACCGGAAAAGAAGAAAAAGAGTTTCATGGATAAATTAAAAGAGACTTTTGAGGATTAATTATAAAAGAAAATTAAAGAAAAGAGGTTTACCCTCTTTTCTTTTTTTGTATAGTCGTGTATATTGAAGAGTAACGGTAAAAATCAGATGAACAGACAGGAATAAAAGTTTCCTGAGAAATGGAGAGATATTTGACAAAAACAGAGAAGATCGCAGCTTTTCGGGAGAAGTATCTCCCTGTATGGGCAATTTTGCCGCTGATAAGTATTTTTGTATTAAACTGTCTTATTTACTGGGGAAGCGGAGTACTGACAGCAGACAGATATCATTTTGATTTTACCATGTCACTGGACAGGGCAGTGCCGTTAATACCACAGTTTATCTGGATTTATATTCTGGCATTTCCTTTTTGGGCAGTGAATTATATTCTGGCCGCACAGAGAGGAAAAGATGGATTTTATCGGTTTGTGGCAACTGATCTGACTGTTCATATTACATGTTTTATTATTTTTCTGGTTTTGCCAACTACCAATGTCAGACCTGAGATTGCAGGAACTACATGGTCCCAGCAGATGCTTAAGTTTGTTTATCTCATGGATGGTGGAAACAGTCCGTCTAACTTATTTCCGTCAATCCATTGTTATGTAAGCTGGCTGAGCTGGCGCGGAGTCAGTAAATCAGAGAATATTCCAAAATGGTATCAGCATTTTTCACTGATATTTGCAATACTGATCATTATTTCTACCCAGGTGCTTAAACAGCATTATCTGGTGGATGCCATTGCCGGAGTTGCACTGGTAGAACTGGCGTGGAGATTTTACAGCAAAGGAAACCGCCACGAGATATTCAGACATTTTTTTGAAAAAATAAGTGAAGCATGCAGTCGGTGGGTAAATAAGAATTGACTGGATGTGGTGAGATGCTGCATTATGGGAATAGCTGCAGAGTAACAGAGAATGGGCCAAACATATTTTGGGATGATAATAGTTAATTATATAACATAAAGAAATGGAGATAATTACATGAAGTGGAACCGTTTTACAGTAAAAACGAAAACAGAAGCAGAAGATATCGTTATCAGCACACTTGCAGAAGTCGGCATTGAAGGCGTGGAAATTCAGGACAAACAGCCTCTGACTGAGGAAGACAAGGCTCAGATGTTTGTAGATATTATGCCGGAAGGACCTGCAGATGACGGCGTTGCCTATCTGAATTTTTATCTGGAAGAAGATGCAGACAAAGAAGCAATCCTGAAAGATGTTCGTGAAGCATTAGATGACCTGAAGAATTTTATGGACATCGGGGAAGCTACCATTGAAGAATCTCAGACAGAGGACAAGGACTGGATTAATAACTGGAAACAGTATTTCCACCAGTTCTATGTAGATGATATCCTTATCGTACCGTCATGGGAAGAAGTAAAAGCAGAGGATAAAGACAAGATGATCCTCCACATTGATCCGGGTACAGCCTTCGGTACAGGTATGCATGAGACTACTCAGCTTGTGATTCGCCAGTTAAAGAAATATGTAACACCGGATACAGAGATGCTTGACGTAGGAACCGGAAGCGGTATCCTTGGTATCGTTGCCCTGAAACTTGGTGCGAAACATGTACTGGGAACAGACCTTGATCCATGTGCAGTTCCTGCAGTTGCAGAGAATAAAGAAGCAAACCAGATCGTGGATGAAACTTTTGATATGGTGATCGGAAACATCATTGACGATAAAGCAATTCAGGATCAGGCAGGATATGAAAAATATGATATCGTAACAGCAAATATCCTTGCAGATGTTCTGATCCCTCTGACACCGGTAATTGTAAACCAGATGAAAAAAGGCGCTTACTACATTACTTCCGGTATTCTTGATGTGAAAGAAGAAGTTGTAGTGGAGGCAGTAAAAGCAGCAGGCCTGACGGTCGTAGAAGTGACACATCAGGGCGAGTGGGTTTCCGTAACAGCAAGAAAGGACTGATCCTATGCAGCGTTTTTTTGTGGAGCCTTATCAGATTGAGAAAGAGGCACACCGTATCCACATCAATGGGACGGATGTAAATCATATTAAAAACGTTCTCCGCATGAAATGTGGGGAGGATGTGTGGATCAGTGACGGAGGAGATAAAGAATACCGCTGCCAGATTGAAGAACTGGGAGAGGATGAGGTTCTGCTGCATATCCTCTATGCACAGGAGCCGGAATATGAGCTGCCAAATAAAATTTATCTTTTCCAGGGACTGCCGAAAGCAGACAAGATGGAACTGATCATCCAGAAAGCAGTAGAGTTGGGAGCTTTTTCTATAATCCCGGTAGAGACAAAGCGATGTGTGGTGAAACTGGATGTTAAGAAGGCAGCAAAGAAGGTGGTTCGCTGGCAGCAGATCGCAGAGAGTGCAGCAAAGCAGTCCAAGCGAATGCTGATCCCGGAAATCCATGAAGTAATGACCTACAAACAGGCACTGGAATTTGCGAAACAGTTAGATGTAAAACTGATCCCGTACGAACTTGCCAAAGGAATGAAAGAAACCAGAGAAATCCTCAGCGAGATTAAGCCTGGACAGTCTGTCGGTATCTTTATCGGACCGGAGGGTGGATTCGAGGAAGAAGAGGTAGCAAAGGCACTGGAAGCAGGTGCCCATGCGATTACACTTGGAAGACGAATCCTCAGAACTGAGACAGCAGGACTTGCGATTCTTTCAGTTTTGATGTTCCAGTTGGAAAATGAATAATAAAAACAAGAGAGAACAAAAATGGAAGCATATTTTGATAATTCAGCCACGACCCGCTGCTTTGAAGAAGTAAAGGACATCGTGGTAAAAACAATGATGGAAGATTTCGGAAACCCATCTGCCATGCATCAGAAAGGTGTAGACGCAGAAGGGTATGTCAAAGAATCTGCCAGAACTTTGGCACAGATACTGAAAGTAACAGAAAAAGAAATCCTGTTCACTTCCGGCGGAACAGAGTCAAACAACCTGGCTCTGATCGGTGGTGCGCTTGCCAACAAACGAAGCGGTAATCACATTATCACAACTGCAGTAGAGCATGCTGCAGTCAGCCAGCCGGTAGCTTTTCTGCAGGAACAGGGATTTGAAGTGACCATTCTTCCTGTAGACGGGCATGGAGTAGTAAAACTTGACGCATTGGAGAAAGCATTAAGGCCGGATACCATTCTCGTATCTACAATGATGGTAAATAATGAGACCGGTGCGGTTATGCCTGTAGAGAAAATCGGTGCAATGATCCAGGAGAAGTGTCCGAAGGCGCTGTATCATGTAGATGCGATCCAGGCATTCGGCAAATATCGTATTTATCCGAAGAAATGGAATATCCATCTTCTGTCTGTCAGCTCACATAAGATCCATGGACCAAAAGGAGTTGGATTCCTGTACATCAACAGCAAGGCAAAAGTGCAGCCTCTGATTCTCGGCGGCGGCCAGCAGAATGGCATGCGTTCCGGAACAGACAATGTACCGGGAATCGCAGGACTTGGTGTTGCAGCGAAGATGATGTACCAGAACTTTGACGAGAAAGTAGAGCATCTTTACCAGCTCAAAGAACGCATGGCAGAAGGACTTTCTAAGATTGACGATGTAGTAATCAACGGAATGCCTGTCAGAGAAGGCGCACCGCATATCTTAAGCGTCAGCTTTCTGGGAATCAGAAGCGAGGTATTGCTTCATACCTTAGAGGACAGAAACATTTACGTATCAGCAGGAAGCGCATGCTCCAGCCATAAGAGAAAACCAAGCGCAACACTTTCAGCAATGGGAATGAGCAATGCACAGATCGAGAACACTGTACGTATCAGCTTCTCAGAGGAGAATACATTCGAAGAAGTTGACTACTGCCTGGAAGTTCTGAATGAAGTACTGCCGATGTTGAAACGCTATGCACGCAGATAACAAATAATAGTTATAAGTGATATTTGGAATGGAACCTGAGATAAGCTCAGGAATATTTGAAAAGGTTGTTAATAGCATTTATATGAATTCTATTTGAAAATTACAGATATTAAATCCAGAAAAATATTAATTCTAATATTATATAAAACAATTTATTATAAGCAAAATAAGAGAAGGAGAAACAAATGATATTCCACGCATTTTTAATAAAATACGCAGAAATCGCCATCAAGGGCAAGAACAGATACATCTTCGAAGATGCCCTTGTAAAGCAGATGAACATTGCCCTTTCCAAAGTAGAAGGTGAGTTTGAAGTAAAGAAAGAACAGGGAAGAATCTATGTATTCTGCCCGGAGCAGTATGACTATGATGAAACTGTAGAAGCCTTGCAGCATGTATTCGGTATTGTTGGAATCTGCCCTGTAGTGATCTACGAAGATCAGGGATTCGAGCAGATGGCAAAGGACGTAGTTTCCTACATGAAGAACTGCCATCCGAACTACGACGGAAGTTTCAAAGTATATACAAGAAGAGCAAAGAAATCTTATCCGATCACATCCATGGAAGTTAGTGCAGAACTCGGCGGTCGTATCCTGGATGAGTTTCCGGATGCAAGCGTAGATGTACATGAACCGGACCTGACTCTTTCCGTAGAAATCCGAGACAAGATCTATGTATATTCCCAGACTATCAAGGGCGCAGGCGGAATGCCGATCGGCACAAACGGAAAAGCCATGCTTCTTCTTTCAGGCGGCATCGACAGCCCGGTAGCAGGATACATGATCGCAAAACGTGGCGTTAAAATTGACGCTGTATATTTCCACTCTCCGCCATACACCAGCGAGAGAGCAAAACAGAAAGTTGTAGATCTGGCAAAACAGGTAGCAAAATACAGTGGACCAATCCGCCTTCATGTAGTGAACTTCACAGATATCCAGCTCTATATTTACGACCAGTGTCCGCACGATGAGCTGACTATCATTATGCGTCGTTACATGATGCGTATTGCAGAGCATTTCGCAAAAGAAAGCAGATGTCTCGGTCTGATCACTGGAGAAAGCATCGGTCAGGTTGCCAGCCAGACCCTGCAGAGCCTTGCAGCAACAAACGAAGTCTGCACACTCCCTGTATACCGTCCGGTTATCGGATTCGACAAACAGGAAATCGTAGAAAGATCCTGGGAAATCGGAACCTATGAAACATCCATTCAGCCATTCGAAGACTGTTGTACTATTTTCGTGGCAAAACATCCGGTTACCAAACCAAACCTGAACGTGATCCACCGTTCTGAAACAAAACTGGAAGAAAAAATTGACGAACTCATGAAGACAGCGCTGGAGACTGTTGAGATTATTGAGATTGATTAATATCGATTACAAACATTCGGAATCTGCTGACGCTACTTCCTTATGTTTGAACTTGAAACTCTGGTATACAAAAAAAGAGGAACTGGTAAACAGTTCCTCAATGACTGCGAAAAAATTATTCTGTAACGTATTTGCCTACGATTGCCATAACGGTATCAAGAGCAGCGCCATCAGCGTGGACGTTTAAATCAATTGGTTTGGATAAATCAAGGCTGAAAATACCCATGATAGATTTTGCGTCGATTACATATCTTCCGGATACTAAATCGAAATCGCAGTCGAATTTGCTGATTTCATTAACGAACGCTTTCACTTTATCGATAGAGTTCAGTGAAATTTTAACTGTTTTCATTATGAGAACCTCCCTTAATAATAGTTATTTGCTGACCTGATTATCTGTCAGCTTACAGTTTTCATCTTAACGGCAGAGACCATAAAAGTCAAGGTGAAAACGGATAAAATTTCCAGAAAGATTTAGTGAAAATGTAGAACAGTGCTAAAATATCAGACTGTTTTGTAGAAAATGAACAATAACTAAAGCGAAAACAAAATCTATTCTGTAAGCATATAAGTTTTCGAAATGTCAGCATGTATACAAAGTCCAGACTACAGAAAATGAGTATGCAGGTATAGAATTATAAAAACAGAAAAATCAATTAGGAGGAAAGAATGGGAAAAAAAGTTGCACTTCACAACTTAGGATGTAAAGTAAACGCCTATGAAGTAGAAGCCATGCAGCAGCTTCTGGAAGAAGCGGGCTACGAGATCGTACCTTTTGAACCGGGGGCTGATGTATATTTGATTAATACCTGTACAGTAACCAACATTGCAGACCGTAAATCCAGACAGATGCTGCACAAAGCAAAGAAAATGAACCCGGATGCTATCGTGATCGCAGCCGGATGTTATGTACAGACAGATGAAGGGAAACTGGATAAAGATGAGGCTGTAGACCTGATCCTTGGAAACAATCAGAAGGGAAATATTGTCCAGGTACTCGAGGAATATGAGCAACAGCACACCAAACAGAAACATGTGCTCAAGATCAACCAGACAAAAGAATATGAAGAACTGGCAATTGATCATACAGCAGAGCATGTACGTGCATATATCAAAGTTCAGGACGGCTGTAATCAATTCTGTACTTACTGTATCATTCCTTATGCAAGAGGTCGTGTCAGAAGCCGTAAGATCGCGCAGGTAATGGATGAGGTTCATGCACTTGCAGCAAAAGGATACAAGGAAGTCGTTCTGACAGGAATTCATTTAAGCTCTTATGGTATAGATTTCCCGGCAGAAGAGAAAGAAACACTGCTTTCCCTGATCCGGGCAGTACATGAGGTAGAAGGAATCGAACGAATCCGTCTGGGCTCCCTGGAACCGGGAATCATCACAGAAGAATTTGTGCAGAGCATTGCCGCATTGCCGAAAATGTGTCCGCATTTCCATCTGTCCCTGCAGAGCGGATGTGATACCACACTGGAGCGAATGAATCGCAGATACAGAAGCGCAGAATATGCAGAGAAATGCGGGCTTCTGAGAAAATATCTGGGAACTCCTGCACTTACCACAGATGTGATCGTTGGTTTTCCGATGGAAACAGAAGAAGATTTTCAGGATTCCTATGATTTCGTAGAGAGCATTCATTTTTATGAAACTCATATTTTCAAATATTCCCGCCGCCATGGAACAAAGGCTGCAGCCATGTCCGGACAGCTCACTGAAGCACAGAAAGCGGTCAGAAGTGACAAGATGCTTGCTTTAAATGAACAGCATGCGAAAGAATATGAGAAATCCATGCTCGGCGGTGAACTGAAAGTACTTCTTGAGGAAGAAGTAGAGATTAACGGAGAGCAGTGGTATATCGGCCACAGTATGGAATATATTAAAACAGCAGTGAAAAAACAGGACAACTACAGTGTGAATGACATCATTACTGTAAAAGCTGAAGAATTCCTGGAAGAACATACATTAACAGGTGAGGTTCTGGGAATAGAATAGTTACAGTTCACTTCATTCTCAGCGGAATAGTGGTGTGTGAGTTACTGTTCACACACCACTATCCCGCGAGGTGTTTTGGCATGAATATGCCAAAATCCCGAGACATACAAGCCAAAATTCCATTGCCGCAGGCAATCTGGAATGAATTTTGGCTATGTTACTGAGAACGGAGTGAACAGTAACGTGTGTGAACAGTAACGAATAATCATCAATAAATTTGCGGTTGCACAATACGTGAAATTATATTAAAATATAGAAGAAAATATGTGTATTGTATACGAAATTTGCAATACATAGCAAAGCAGAATTACTAAGAAGGCTTTGCGACAATAAATCAGGTAAGGACGTGAATAAAATGGCAGAGAACAATCTGGGTAATACCCAATATTTCAGAACAAAACCAGACCAGGAGCTTCAGGTAAAAGAAGTTCTGGATCTCGTTTACACAGCAATGGATGAGAAAGGATACAATCCGGTCAATCAGATCGTTGGATATATTATGTCCGGAGATCCTACTTATATTACCAGTCACAAGGGCGCAAGAAGCATGATCATGAAAGTAGAGCGCGACGAACTGGTAGAGGAACTTTTAAACGAGTATATTAAGAACAAATCCTGGGAACGCTGATATGAGGGTTCTGGGATTAGATTATGGATCAAAAACAGTCGGTGTAGCTATCAGTGATCCGTTGGGGATCACCGCTCAGGGTGTAGAGACGATCTGGCGTAAACAGGAGAACCACCTGCGCCAGACACTTGCCCGTATTGAAGAACTTGTTTCGGAATATCACGTGGAGAAGATCGTGCTTGGATATCCGAAGAACATGAACAATACGATTGGAGAACGTGCCCAAAAATCACTGGAATTTAAAGAAATGCTGGAGAGACGTACAGGTCTTGAAGTGATCATGTGGGACGAGCGTCTGACAACAGTAGAAGCCAATCGTACTTTAATGGAAGCCAGTGTGCGCAGAGAGAACCGCAAGCAGTATCTGGATCAGCTGGCTGCTGTTTTTATTTTGCAGGGATATCTGGATTCCCTGTCCTGTTAGGAGATTAATAAGATGGAGAAAATTAAATTTCAGCTTGAGGACGGAACAGAAGCGGAGTTTTATGTAGAGGAGCAGACCAGGATCGGAGGAGTTGCATATCTTCTGGTATCTGATTCTCAGGATGATGAGGCGACAGCCTATATTTTTAAAGACGTGTCAGAGGATGACAGTCAGGAAGCCTGCTATGAAATGGTCGAGGACGAGGATGAGATGCAGGCTGTTTTTAAAGTATTTGAACAAATGTTAGATGACGTAGACCTTGAAATGTAGCATGGAGGTGTAGTACTTGAGTAACGAAAATAACAACCAGTTTAATAATGAAGCGCGTGAAAATCATGACGGACAGTTCGGACATGGTCAGAAGAGGCCATACAACAGACCGAAGAATTATAAATATAAACCACAGCACAGAAACTCTTATGGAAGAAAACCAATGCAGGACCGCAAGGCTCCGGCAGATAAAGAGAAGAACGGAATACAGGTACCATTTAAGGCTGCGATAAAGAATTCTTCCCGCAGACCGAAGAAACCAACATCTAAATTAAAGATCATTCCTCTGGGTGGTCTGGAACAGATTGGAATGAATATCACAGCATTTGAATATGAAGACAGCATTGTTGTGGTAGACTGCGGTCTTGCTTTCCCGGAAGATGATATGCTCGGAATTGACCTTGTCATTCCGGATGTCACCTATTTAAAAGAGAATATTTCCAAAGTAAAAGGCTTTGTGATCACTCATGGACATGAGGACCATATCGGTGCGCTGCCGTATGTACTCAAAGATGTAAATGTCCCTGTTTATTCCACGAAGCTGACCATTGCTCTTATTGCAAATAAGCTGAAAGAGCATAATATGACCAATACTACCAAGTTAAAGGAAGTAAGGCATGGACAGGTCATTAATCTTGGTGATTTTTCAATTGAATTTATCAAGACAAACCATAGTATCCAGGATGCATCTGCACTTGCGATCTATTCTCCGGCAGGCATCGTAGTGCATACCGGCGACTTTAAAGTAGATTATACTCCTGTATTCGGAGATGCCATTGATCTGCAGCGTTTTGCAGAGATTGGAAGAAAGGGAGTACTGGCACTGATGTGTGACAGTACTAATGCAGAGAGAACCGGATTTACCATGTCTGAACGTTCTGTGGGACATGTGTTTGATAATCTTTTCAATGAATATAAGACAAACAGAATCATTATTGCCACTTTTGCATCCAATGTAGACCGCGTACAGCAGATCATTAACACAGCTTATCGTTTCGGACGCAAGGTTGCAGTAGAGGGCCGCAGTATGGTAAATGTTATCACAACTGCAGCAGAGCTTGGATACCTTCGCATTCCGGATCAGACTCTGATTGAGATCGATCAGGTTAAGAATTACCCGGATGAACAGGTAGTGCTGATCACAACAGGAAGCCAGGGTGAATCCATGGCAGCTCTTTCCCGTATGGCTGCAAACATCCATAAGAAAATAGTGATCAAACCGAATGATACTATTATTTTCAGTTCCAATCCGATTCCGGGAAATGAGAAAGCGGTATCCAAGGTTATCAATGAGCTTTCCATGAAGGGTGCGAAGGTTATTTTCCAGGATGTCCATGTTTCCGGACATGCCTGCCAGGAAGAAATCAAGCTGATCTATTCTCTGGTAAAACCGAAATATGCAATCCCTGTTCATGGTGAATACAGACATCTGACCGCACAGAAAAATGTAGTTGAGGAACTTGGAATCCCCAAAGAGAATATCTTTGTCCTTGCATCCGGAAATATTCTGGAGCTTGACAGCCAGAGTGCACAAGTAACAGGCACTGTACACACAGGAGCAATCCTGGTAGACGGACTTGGTGTAGGAGATGTAGGAAATATCGTTCTTCGTGACCGTCAGCATCTTGCAGAAGATGGAATTATGATCGTTGTGGTTACGTTGGAACGCCACAGCAATGTGATTCTTGCAGGACCGGACATTGTTTCCAGAGGCTTCGTATATGTGAGGGAATCTGAGGATCTGATGGATGGTGCAAGAGAAGTGGTAGAGAATGCACTGGATTCTTGTCTGGAACGTAATATTACGGACTGGGGCAAGATCAAGACAGTTGTGAAGGATGCGCTCAGTGAATTTTTATGGAAACGTACCAAGAGAAGTCCTATGATCCTGCCTATTATCATGGAGGCATAAAATGGAACCAAATACAATAGAGGAAAGTATTAAAGGGCTTCTGGAGGCTATAAAGGAGAGCCCTGAATATCTGGAATTTCAGAAGCAGAGTGATATCCTGAAAAAGAAGCCCGAACTGAAGGCACGTGTGGATACATTCAGGGCAGATAATTATAAAGTCAAGAATGAATGTGATTCCGATAATCTGTTTGAAGTTGTAGAGCAGATGGGAAAAGAATCCGCAGAGCTGCGCAGACACCCGGAAGTGAATGCGTATCTGGATGCGGAGCTTGCTTTGTGTAAAATGATGCAGAGAATCTGTATAAAACTGGGAGAAGGTATTGATATAGATGTCCCGGGAATGTGAGCAGATAAACTGTAAAAAAGTTATCCTGCTGTGAGCAGATAACTGAGCGGATGACTTTATCCGCCTGATATACAGAAAGGAAATAGCTTATGAGTGATACCAGGGAACGTGCAGGTGCAGCAGGTGTTGTTGTTGCAGGAACGTTTTTTAAGATCGTACTTTATATATGTGTGATAGTTTTACTTTTCTGGGTAGGAAAGGCTTCTTATCAGTTTGGACATGATGTCTTTAATCAGCAGGCCATGAGTCCCGGAGAAGGACAGGAAGTTACAGTGGTGATCAAGGAAGATACTTCCTTGTACAAGATTGCCAAAACTCTTCAGAAAAAAGGTCTGGTCAAGAGTGCAACGGTATTTTATGTTCAGGAGAGACTATCTACTTATCATGGAAAGCTTCAGGCCGGAACGTATCTGTTAAGTACAGCATATACACCTAATCGTATCATGGGAATTCTGGCAGGTGATGATGAACAGGAAGGGGTAAGTGATTCGTGATAGTTGACGAGCGGATGCGTACCTATATTAATTCACTGGATATGGGAAATACACCGTTTCTTGAAGAATTGGAGCAGTATGCCATCAGGGAACGGGTGCCGATCATCCGGAGAGAAATGCAGAGTTTTATAAAAATGTTTCTGGCTGTAAACCGGCCGAAGCGTATTCTGGAGGTGGGGACAGCCATTGGCTTCTCCACACTTCTTATGTGCGAATATGGTCCTGAGGATCTTGAAATCGTAACGATCGAGAATTATGAGAAGAGAATTCCCATCGCAAAAGAGAATTTCAGGAGAGCCGGACGGGAAGCGCAGATTACTCTGCTTGAGGGAGACGCAGGACAGATATTAAAAGAACTGGAAGATTCGTTTGACATGATTTTTATGGATGCTGCAAAGGGACAGTATATCAACTGGCTTCCGGATGTGATGCGTCTTATGAAAAATGGCGGTGTTCTCATCTCTGACAATGTGCTTCAGGAGGGAGATATCATAGAATCCCATTATCTGGTAGAGCGCAGAAACAGAACCATATATAAGAGAATGCGTGAGTATCTGTATGAACTGAAACATAATCCATCCCTGATAACTTCGATCATTCCCCTGGGAGACGGAGTTACAGTCAGTGTGAAACAGGAGTGAACAATATGAGAAAAATAGAATTGCTGGTTCCGGCTAGCAGTCTTGAGGTATTGAAGATTGCTGTTATTTTCGGAGCAGATGCAGTATATATCGGTGGAGAAGCCTTTGGACTTCGTGCCAAAGCAAAGAACTTTTCCCATGAAGATATGAAGGAAGGAATCGCTTTTGCCCATGAACATGGAGTGAAAGTTTATGTGACTGTAAATATTCTGGCCCATAATTATGATCTGCCGGGTGTGAGGGAATATCTGACAGAACTGAAAGAACTGAAGCCGGATGCACTGATCATTGCAGACCCGGGAATCTATATGTATGCAAAGGAAATATGCCCGGAAATCGAACGTCATATCAGTACACAGGCAAACAATACTAACTATGAGACATATCGTTTCTGGTACAATCTGGGAGCAAAGCGTGTGGTAACAGCCAGAGAGCTTTCGCTTGCGGAGATTAAAGAGATCAGAGAGCATATTCCGGAGGATATGGAGATTGAAACATTCATCCATGGTGCTATGTGCATTTCTTATTCCGGAAGATGTCTGCTCAGTAATTATCTGGCAGGACGTGATGCCAACCAGGGAGCCTGTACCCATCCCTGCCGCTGGAAATATTCTATTGTTGAGGAGAAACGTCCGGGAGAATATATGCCGGTATTTGAAAATGAAAGAGGAACCTATATCTTTAATTCCAAGGATCTCTGCATGATCGAGCATATGGACGATATCATTAACAGCGGAATCGACAGTCTGAAGATAGAAGGCCGTATGAAAACCGCTCTCTATGTCGCAACAGTTGCCAGAACTTACCGCAAGGCAATAGACGACTATATGGAGAGCCCTGAGAAATATCAGGCAAATATGCCATGGTACCAGGAACAGATTTCCAACTGTACCTACAGACAGTTTACAACCGGATTCTTCTATGGAAAACCGGATGAGAATACACAGATTTATGATAATAATACTTATCAGAAGGAATATACGTATCTGGGATTTGCTGAGGCAGTGGATGAACGGGGTTATGCGCAGATCACTCAGAGAAATAAATTCTCTGTAGGTGAGACAATTGAAATTATGAAACCGGACGGACAGAATGTAGCTGTCACTGTGAAGGGAATTTATGATGAGGAAGGCAATTCCATGGAGAGTGCGCCTCATGCACAGCAGAAGCTGTTTATCGACCTGGGAACCGAAATCCAGGTTTACGATCTGTTAAGAAGAGCAGAGTGATTAATAAACGCAGCCAACGTTAAATTTGTTGGCTGCGTTTACTGCATTTGCGGGAAAAGGCCTCGAAGCTTTTGCAGAGCAGTTTTTTCGATCCTGGAGACATAAGAGCGGCTGATACACAGTTTTCGGGCAATTTCCCGCTGAGTTTCTTCCTCCATGCCAAAGAGCCCATATCTGCAGCAGATTACCTGATATTCCTTATCTGACAGGACTTTTTTCAGAGAGCGTAGAAGATAGTCGGTATTTTCGCGGATATAGCAGTCTTCTACAATATCTACAGGTGCACTCTCGATCACATCTAACAGATTAATCTCATTTCCTTCTTTATCTGTTCCTATGGGTTCATATAGGGACACTTCTTTTGAATGCTTTTTCTTAGCACGAAAATACATCAGCAGTTCATTTTCTATACATCTGGCAGCATAGGTGGATAACCGGGAAGCCTTCTGGGGATTAAAGGTTGTGACAGCCTTGATCAGTCCGATGGTTCCAATAGAGATCAGATCATCTGTATCCTCACCGGTTCCCTGATATTTTTTGACCACATGTGCTACCAGCCGGAGATTATGCTCGATCAGGATATTCTTTGCCTGAGAATCACCCTCCTGATATTTTTGAAGATAATATTTTTCCTGGGATATGGACAAAGGTTTTTGAAAGGCCTTCAAATCGCTACCTCGAAGGGGATTTCTATATAGTTTATGTCGAGGACAGGGTGTTGGTGCTTTTCCAGAAAAATTTGAGCCTTTTTACAATTATTTTACCTGTTCTGTACAATTGTGTGATGGCAGAGTGTCTTTTCCTCTGCTATGCTTAATAAAGCTGGTGATGAACAAGGATATGATTTTCGATGCTGACGGACAGGCTGCGCAGACCGAATTGAAAGAGATGCTTGCAAAAAGGGTATCTCTTTTTGTGTTGATTTTTGCAGCGGATGTTTTAAATCTGCATTGAGAAATTAGAATGATTACAGTATAATGGATGAAGAATTTAACCGAATAAACTGCTCAGCAGTTATCAGGTGTAGAACTACACAGCGAAGTGGATGATTTTATCCGCTTGAATACAATACAACAGGAGAAGCACATGAAAATATATTTAGCCCCCCTTGAGGGAATCACAGGATATACATACAGAAGGGCACTTTACCAGTGCTTTGGAGGTTTTGACAAGTATTTTATTCCCTTTATCCTTCCAAATCAGAAAGGACATCTCAGCACCAGAGAAAAGAAAGACATTATGCCTGAGAATAATGAGGGGATGTATGCTGTTCCCCAGATTCTCACAAAGAATGCAGAGGATTTTATCCAGACAGCGGAAACACTGCAGGAATACGGTTATAATGAAGTGAATCTGAACCTTGGCTGTCCGTCAAAGACTGTTGTGACAAAAGGCAGAGGTGCGGGATTTCTGGACAGACCGGATGAACTGGACAAATTCCTGGATGAGATTTTCCGTAAATGTGATATGAAGATTTCCATCAAGACTCGATTGGGTATGGATGATCCGGAAGAATTTGAAGATCTGCTGACGATTTATAATAAATATCCACTGGAAGAGTTAATTGTTCACGCAAGAGTGCAGAAAGACTATTACAAAAATACGCCACGTCTGGAAACATTTGGGGAGGCAGTGGGGCGGGCCAAGAGCCCGGTTTGCTATAACGGAGATATCGTCACAGCAGAGGACTGTACCAGATTACAGGACATGTTTCCGACCCTGGACTGCATTATGACAGGCAGAGGAACACTGAAGAATCCTGCACTTGCCAGAGAGATCCGTGGCGGTGCACCTGCGTCAAAGGAAGAAATCCGCAGATTTCATGATATGATGTACAATGAATATTGTGAAGACCTGTCCGGAGACAGAAATATCCTGTTCCGTATGAAAGAATTATGGTCTTATCTGGCACCTATGTTTACAAACAATAAAAAATATGCCAAAAAGATTAAGAAGGCTGAGAAATGTGTGGTATATGAAAATGCAGTCAGAGAATTATTTGGCTGTGAACAGTTAATTGGAGAAGTGGAAAATGCGGATATGGAAAAAAATACTGGATTATTATAACAGCTGAAAGATATAGAACTCACAGTATTTCGATAAAAAGTAACTGATTAGTATCTTTAGGGTTGCAATATTTTTTATTAAGAAGGAGAAAAAAGAATCCTATGAAATCTCATGTATTTCAGATGAAATATTTCTTAGCAGGCATCTATATTATCTGTGTTATATTTACCTGCTTTAACGCCAGGTTTTATCATACGCCTCTGGCGAAGATATCTTCAGTAACAGAAAAGGAAACAATGAGCAGAAAAGGAACCAGGGATGCAGAAGAGTATTATTATACTCAGAAAATTACAGCGCGTATATTAAACGGTACCCATAAAGGGGAAGAGATTTCTATTTCTAATGAATATACATCGTCTCAGGTTCAGAATCAGAAATATCACAAAGGAGACACGGTCCTTTTAAGCGGTTCAAGGGAAAATCCAGGGAAATCCATACGTTCCATAAAGCGTGATGGTTATCTGGCATTGCTGGCAGGTGGTCTGTTTTTTCTTCTGATCTGTATTACAGGAAAACAGGGATTCTATACGATCATATCGCTGATATTGAACACAATTATATTCGCGTTTGGATTTCAGGCTTTTATGAAAGGGGAAAATATCTTAAATATCTGCAATGTAATTGCTTTTCTTTTTTCGATAACAACTCTGATCTGTCTGAATGGGATCCACAGAAAAACATGGGCTTCTGTTATTTCAACCATATGCGTACTGTTTCTGATCATGGCATTATTTGAATTTTCTATTCAGTTTTTTGGAGATCTGGATTATTCTAATCTGGAATATCTGGGGAGTATGAGTAATTCCGCTGATATATTCTGGACAGATATTATGCTGACAGGACTTGGAGCTATCATGGATGTAGCTGTAACTATCAGTGCTGCAACAGGGGAAATTGTCCGGAAAAATCCAGATGTTTCTCTGAGAAAATTAATACATTCAGGACGGGAAATCGGATATGACATTATGGGAACCATGATAAATGTGTTGCTTTTTGTTCTGGCAAGCAGTATGATTCCTATGTTTATCCTGAAAATGAACAATGAGATCAGGTTTATAACGATCATACGATATCATATTCCATATGATATCTGTCGTTTTCTGATTGAAAGTATAGGAATTGTACTGGCAATCCCTGTATCTGTTTTTATTTCTTCTATTATCATGAAACTACCATCTCTGAAAAGGAGCGACAAAAAATGATAATTTTTCTTGCACTGGTGTTGATTATTTTAATGATTCTGATTGGTGGGGAGCGCGGAGCAGTTTCTCTTATGACATTGGCCGGTAATATTGTAATTCTGTTTATTTCGATTCTTCTGATGTCCATTGGTTTCCCGGCGCTGCTTCTGATATTGGCTGCAGGGGCAGGAGTCTGCTACAATTCCCTGTTTTACCAAAATGGAAACAATCCAAAGACACGGGCGGCTTTTCTGGCTACCTTGCTTGTGATGCTGCTTTTATTTATTCCGATTTATCTTATTATATGGAGATCAGGAAGCTATGGACTGAATGAGCTTCAGCTTTCAGAAGATGATTTTATGTATTATTACAGTACGGATATCCATATTAATATGCTTCATGTGGCAGTTTTTGTAACTGTTTTCAGTACTCTTGGAGCGGTTATTGATACTGCTTTATCTGTAACTTCTTCTGTATATGAAGTCTGGACACATAAAAACAGCCTGACAGCGAAAGAACTTACTTCTTCCGGCTATCAGGTTGGAAAAGAAATTATAGGAACAACTGTAAATACGCTGCTTTTTGCTTATCTTGGAGGCTCTATTCTGTTATTTGCCTATGTTCAGACACAGCAATATAACCTGGAAATTATTCTCAATTCCAAATTTCTTTTTCAGGATGTTGCAATCATGCTGTCTGGGGCGATTGCCTGCCTTTTTACAGTACCGGTATCAATCAGATGCGTGATCCGCCAGATCCATCATGCTGCATCTGAAACAGATCACAGCTGATCGGATTTGTTTTCACAGTCTTTACAGATTCCATGAAGCATATCTCCGCTGCACTGCAGACGGAATCCATGATCCCGGAACAGATGCTCTTTTAACCGAATCAAGTAAGTCCCCTGTGGGGATTGCGAATATCCGCTTGACTTCTATCAAAGAGGCTGTTGATTTTGTGAATTCAGCATCCAGACAGCCGTACAATGTAGATTTGTCCAGAGAAATTTACAATGTAGATGCAAAATCAATTCTGGGAGTTCTGGTACTGGGCCTGGGAAATATGATGGAAAGTGTGATATGATTTGAATTACAGAATATATACAAGGAGGAATTTATATTATGTACGATAAATGTGTGGTGTTAAATGCAAAAAAAATGAATTTTGATGGGAAGCTGGATTTTTCCATTTTATCTTCTGATGTTACCGTATATGATGATACAACAGAACAGCAGCTGACAGAGCGTATTCAGGGAGCAGATATCATTGTAACAAAGGAGATGCCTGTGAGTGCAGAAATGATACAGAGATTCCCGGAATCTGTCAAGCTGATCTGTGAGGTAGGTACAGGATATAATAATATTGATCTTGAAGCAGCAGGGCAGAGGGGGATTACAGTCTGCAATATCCCGGCATATAGTACAGAACGTGTGGCACATACTGCAGTCATAGGGTACGATTGCAGGAGCTGGACTTGATGTTCAGGAAACCGAACCACCTGAAGAGAACAGCCCTCTTTATACTATGGACAATGTCATTTTGACCCCTCATATGGGATGGAAAGGACTTGAAACGAGACAGCGGTTGGTTTCCATTCTGGCAGACAATATAGAGAAGTTTATGGAAGGAAATCCTATCAATGTTGTATCAGAATTATAGGATCTGGAAAAATAGGTTATAAAAAAGTCTGTAAATCAGTATCAAGGAAGGAAAAATATACCAATGAAAAATATATTGATTATTTCAAGCTCGCCAAGAAAAAAAGGAAATTCACAAATCCTTTGTGAGCAGTTTAAAAAAGGGGCAGAAGCAAAAGGACATCAGGTAAACATCGTACGCATCATGGAGAAGAATATAGGTTTTTGCAGAGCCTGCGACGGCTGTATGAGAAATGGCGGTACCTGTGTATTAAAAGATGACATGGCTGAAATACTCGAAATGTTTCAGAAAGCAGATGTACTTGTACTGGCTACTCCGGTTTATTTTTATGGAATCAGTGCCCAGATGAAAACCTTTATTGACCGCACTTATCCTATCTGGCAGCATCTTGGTAAAAAAGAAGTTTACTACATTATATCGGCTGGCCTGGTTGAGGACATTATTGAAAGATCACTTGGTGATCTGGATGGTTTTGTAGAGCATCTGGAAGAATACAAGATTGCAGGAAAGATATATGCAGCAAACGTGATGGATGCTGGATTAGTCAGGAATCAAAGTGTTTTCCCAAAAGCCTACGATATGGGATATGCCATTTAAGCTGTTGAACAATCGGAATTGACCGAGCTCTTTGAGCGAGGGATACTTCTTGTCCGAAGGGCAAGAAGGTGGAACTGAGAATAATTAAAACAATCGGGATTTGGAGGTATAAACAATGCGGAAATGTGAAAAGTGTGGGGCAAGCATGAAATTAGATTTAAGACTTAAAGCTAATGGTGGTGGCTATGGGATTGTTGTTCGGGTAGATGAAAAACAAAAGGCGACAACTATAGATGATGTTAGAGTTGCAGTCTGCCCAGAATGTGGATATACAGAAATGTATTTAGAAGATTTATCGAAATTGAAGGATTAAGAGACAACTTCAAGTTTTATTGATTAGGAAATTGAGGAGTCATGCATTTTGTAAAGGGAGATCTGTAAATGAAAACGTGTTGTTTAGTATGGGAAATTCCTGTAATAGAAGGAGAACATTATAATCCAATTATGAATGTCATTTATATGCAAAAAGCAAAGAAATTTTTGAATCAATTAAATCGATATTTTCAGAATAAGAATATGGATTGGAAGTGTGTTTTGAATCGTTCAGCATGTACTTATAATGAGATTTTTTCCGGTGAAAATCAAGCAGTTATTTTTGCACCGGAAGCAAAAACAAGACAATGGTTATATAAAAAAGAAATTCAAGCTGTAAGTATTCCAAAATATTATCTGGATTTTGCAGAATATAATGAAGGAAAGTTAGATAAAATAGCAATTTTCTTTATGAACTTAAAAAAAGATGTACAATAGATTTCCTTGTTATGGAGCAATGATATGTTTGGGAGGTAAAAAAATTACAGGGAAAAGAAACCGAAGTAAAAAGCCGATGCGGGATTTTTTAAATCCAGTATCGGCTTTGTTGAACTTTATTGTATCATCTATTTTTCAAAAACTTATAAATAGTCATAAGAAACTAATTCGGTTATAGGAATACGGGTTTTAGAATGACGATCTGAACTTTCCGCATCGCCTATTCCATAGCCAATAGCCAGAATATTAATGGGTTCTAAGGTATCGGGTAACTGAAATTCTTTTTTGAGTACATCTGGTTTAAAAAAACATATCCAAACGGTTCCTAATCCCAATTCGGTTGCCTGCAGCATCATATGGTCTGTTAAAATGGAAGCATCAATATCTGCCGTCTGCTTGTTATCAAAGGGTCTTGTCCATGCTTTTGAATGGTCGGCACAAACAATGATGGCTAGTGGCGCATTGTAAATATTTCCAGCTTTTGCAATGCTTTTCAATCTTTCCTTATCCTGCACAACCAATAGTTTTACTGGCTGTAAATTTGCAGCAGTAGGTGCCACATGAGCGGAGGTAAGTATTTTTTCTAGTTTTTCTTTTTCTACGGGTTTATCTTCATATTTTCTAACAGAATATCTTTTCTTTGCAATATCTAATAATGTTGTCATATAAAAGTCTCCTTGTTTTTTATTGTATCTTAGGTCAACCTATACTATAATTGTACTCAAAACAGTACTTTTATACAAGAACGCACTATTTAGTAATATACTACCTAAAAAGAAAGTGAAGATATCATGATAAATAATGGTTGTGGTTTTAATTGTCCGGTTGAAGCAACTATTCAATTAATTGGTGGAAAATATAAGGCCGTAATTTTGTGGCATTTGATGAATAAAACATTACGATATAATGAAGTTCATAAACTCATTCCAAAAGCAACGGATAAAATGTTAGCTCAACAGCTTCGGGAACTTGAAAAAGATGGATTGATTAATCGTAAGGTCTATCCGGTTGTTCCGCCAAAAACAGAATATTCCTTAACTGAATTTGGGAAAACGTTGACACCAATTTTGGATGAACTATGTAATTGGGGAGAACAATATTTGCTTCAAAAATAAATGTTGTTTTTCAGACGTAAAAATACTGCAGAATCTCTATGAAAATTTTCTGGAACAATTAGTACTAAGTGTCTTATAACAGATTATGGAAGATGCTTGGGTATATCTTTGGGTATATCTGGTAGTCTTATTTTTGTGAAAAAAGATGACGATAAGTGATGATACAACTCGACATTTGTAGGAGAAAGTCATTATGAAAAATGAATTGATTTTGTTTGAAACGGCAGATAAGGAGATAAAACTTAATGTGTCCGTTAATGATAATACTGTATGGCTTAATAGAAATCAGTTGGCTGAGTTATTTGAAAGAGATGTGAAGACGATTGGTAAACATATTAATAATGCATTGAAAGAAGAATTAGATAATTCAGTTGTCGCAAATTTTGCGACAACTGCTTCAGACGGTAAAACTTACCAGGTAGAGCATTATAATCTAGATATGATTATTTCTGTTGGATACAGGGTAAAATCTAATCGAGGGGTGGAATTTCGTAAATGGGCGAATAAAATCCTTAAACAATATATTATCCAGGGATATGCAATTAATGAAAAGAGATTGGAGGCATTGCAGCGTACAGTAAGTATACAAACTAAAATGTTGGCATCAACCCTGGAAGTAGAGGAAATAGATGTGTTGAAAGCAGTTAATTTGTATACAGAGGCTTTAATGCTATTAGATCAATATGACCATCAATCGCTAAATAAGCCAGAGGGAAGTAAACCAATTTATAGGATAACATATGAAGAATGTCGTAGGATGGTAGATGCTATGGAAGATACATTTCATTCTGATGTTTTTGGCATTGAAAAAGAAGAAGGAAAAGTTGAGGGGATTTTAGCTGCAGTTTACCAGAGTGTTTTTGGAGGAGATGTTTATCCCTCGTTGGAGGAAAAAGCTGCTAACTTATTATATTTTATGATAAAAGATCATCCTTATGCCGATGGATGTAAGAGAATTGCTGCTTCATTGTTTTTGGAATTTTTAAATAAAAATAATTTTTTATATAAGGATGGAACAAAGCGAATAAGCGATGGAGCGATGGTTGCTATTACGTTAATGATTGCAGAGTCGAATCCATCGGAAAAGGATATCATGGTTAATTTGGTAATGAATTTATTAACAATATAGGATAATAGCAAAAATTCCAGGACATGGCTATCGTATTCTGGCAGAGGTAATGGAAAAGAATTTGTCATATGAAATCAAATGCCCTGCCTTGTTGATATGTGGCACAAAGGATCATGCATAAAGTATAACAAAGAATAGCATCGAAAAACGAAAATTCTTTTCAAATATTTTATGACAGGCAACTTTAAGCTGTTAGAATTAAAAAACAGAATTTGACAAAGGGGTGTGATTGTATGAAGAAGAAAAGCATAATTGTGATATGTGCTGTATTAGTAATTTTTGGTGTGGCAACAGTCCTTGTATTGACTGGAAATAGAGGAAATGTATCAAATGTTAATCGTGTTGTTGGCTACTCTGCACTCTATGGTGAAAATTCGATCAAGGAAGCATTTGATGTCATAGAGAAAAAATTTGCAAAAGATTTTGAAGGTTGCACACTTGCTGAACTTCGCTATGACGAGGATGTTGAAAACAGATTTGCAGAAGAAATTGAGAAGTATCACAAAGAGAATAACCAAGAACTTATTGTAGTATTATCAATTTTTGATACAGACGAAAAAGGTGGAGATGGTGGGTTCAATCCTAATGATACATACGCCAACTGGCAATGGTATTTAGTGAAAACGGCAGATAAAAAGAGTTGGGAAATAATCAATGGGGGTTATTAATCAACTTTCGGGTTTTATCGACCTTACAGAGGTTTTGAAAAATTTATTTTTAATGGTTCATCAGGAATTGTCTTTCGAGACATTGTCAGGAAACAGGATAAGAAATATATTGACTATATCGATAGAGAGGAATGCTTCTTGTCTGAAAGGCAAGAAGGTGAGGAGAAAGCAATAATGAAAAATCTTAGATTAAAAGAAGTATCTATAAAAGATCTTGATCAGATCAGGGCACTGTACTGGACGCAATCGGAACTAATGTGCCAGCACAGAAATTGTATGAAAAATACGGTTTTGTTAATTGTGGAACAGCACAGGAGTATTATGAAAGTACCGGAGAAACAGAATTCGTATTTTATGAATATGCACTGGCGAAGTAGCAGTTATATATGGAAATAAAAAGTATTTACTAGTCGGGCACTGGAGGATAAGCTCATGAAATGCAAAAGTATAATTATAGGTATCACCGTCGGAATAATAGCAGCGGTGCTCTGGAGTGTTGTTTTTATAAACTCATTAAACAGCATGGCAGGAATTGGAATCGGAATATGTCTGGGTATATCGTTTGGTATATCTGGTAGTCTTATTTTTTCGAAAAAAGATAAAGATAAGTGATGATACAACTCGGAATTTATAGAGCTGATGAGAGCATAATAGAATTAGCCTGTATGTGGAGGTGATCGAGTGAGTTGGGTAAATATACAGTACGAAAGTAATTTGAGAAAAAATGATAAAAGGGATGGGATGAAAGCTCTTGCAGTTTACTGCTTAATTATGTGCAGTGCTTTCTTTCAGGGCTGGCTTTATACAACAAATGCAAAGATTTTTGTGCTGAATTTATCGCAGATATGGATTCCTTTGATTTTGACTGCAGGCTTTTTTTTATTCTTTTACTGTAGCAAAGAGGACATTAGAAGTATTGGAATTAATTCTGATAATATATGGAACAGTATAGGGCTTGGTTTTGCAGGTGGTTTCTTACTGCTTACTATACAGACAGTATTATTTATGATTCAAGGTAAATCAATATCGTTTACCAGCCCTCAATTGTTAAATTGGGTTATATTTCTATTTGCTGCTTTTGAAGAAGAAGTATTATTCAGAGGATACATACAAACAAGATTATCTGGACTCATAAACAGTCAGTGGATAGTTGGAATAATCAATTCTGTTCTTTTTTTGTCCATACATTATCCTGTAAAATGGGTCGTATCTGGAGCAGTATCTTTTGATGTGTTATCAGCAGTATATATAATATCACTTCTTGCTTTGCACTTCTTTTGTGATGCTGTATATAAAAGGACTAACTGTCTGTGGGGAGCAGTCATACTACATATAATCTATAATGCAGTAGGAGCAATGATTATAATTCAATGAAGTAATTTTTATGAGGTAATTTTTATGAGGTAATTTTATGTGTGAAAATGAAAAAAAGAAATCTCATTCCATTGAGATGACCACAGGCTCTCTCTGGAAAAATATACTCCTCTTCAGCCTTCCGCTTATGGGATCACAGGTACTGGAGGTTCTTTTTAACTTAAGCGATGTTGCCGTTGTTGGAAGGTTTGCAGATTATATGGCATTAGGTGCCGTCGGCTCCACAACTTTGCTGGTTACTCTGTTTACCGGAATCCTTATCGGAATGGGTGCCGGTGTCAATGTCCGCGTAGCTCACGAACTGGGTGCCGGTAATAAAAAAGGCACAGAAGAAACAATCCATACTTCTCTTCTTTTGTGCGCAATCACAGGTCTGCTCGTCTGCGCCATCTGTCTTCTGTTTTCCGGGCGGATGCTGTCCATGATGAACACGAAGCCGGAACTTATTGATCAGGCTATTTTATATATGAAGATCTATTCCCTGGGAATGCCTGCAATGGCCGTATACAATTTCGGAAACGGCGTATTAAGTGCCATAGGCGATACGAAACGACCATTGATCTACCTTTCCATCGCAGGTGTGGTCAACGTTCTTCTGAATCTGTTTTTTGTTATTGTCTGTCATATGGCAGCCGCAGGCGTTGCAACAGCCAGCGCAATTTCTCTGTATGTCTCTGCTTCTCTGGTGATGCTCCATCTCCTCAGAAGAACCGATGACTGCAAAGTATCTCTGCGTAAGATCTGCCTGCACCCCAAGGCCTGCAAAGCAGTTCTCATGCTTGGTATCCCTACAGGTCTTCAGAACGGAATCTTTGCCATTGCAAACCTGTTTGTGCAGACTGGTGTCAATTCTTTTGATGCAGTGATGGTTTCCGGAAATGCAGCTGCTGCAAATGCTGACTCCCTGATCTATAATGTCATGTTTTCTTTTTATACTGCATGTGCAAGCTTTATCGGTCAGAACTGGGGTGCCGGTAATAAAAAACGAATGCTGAAATCTTATAGAGCCAGCCTTACATATGCCTTCATTTTCGGTGCAATCCTGGGTGGACTACTCCTTGTATTTGGTCCACAGTTTCTCTCTCTGTTTGCTACGGAACCAGCAGTTATTGATGCTGGTATGCAGAGGATTCGTATCATGGCATTCAGCTATGCATTCAGCTGTTTTATGGACGGCAGTATCGCCGCATCCCGAGGTATCGGAAAAAGTATTCCGCCTACCATTATCGTTATCCTGGGCTCCTGCGTATTTCGTATTGTCTGGATTTATACAGTATTTGCACATTTCCAGACGATTTCATCACTGTATCTTTTGTATATCTTCTCATGGGGAATTACAGGACTTGCAGAAACTCTGTTTTTTGTTGTAAGTTTTAAGAAAATATGGGCTGGAAAATAGTCACAGCCACTCTGTGATTTATATGCCAGGTGGATTCCACAATTGACTGGAAAGAAAATCAGCTTACAAAACGGGTGAAATCTCAATCGGGACTTAAGGAGGTATACACAATGAGAAAATGTGAAAAGTGCGGAGCAAACATGAAATCGGATTTGAGACTTAAAGTTAACGGTGGTGGTTATGGGATTGTTGTTCGTGTAGATGAAAAACACAAGGCAACAACTATAGATGATGTTAGAGTTGCGGTCTGCCCAGAATGTGGATATACAGAAATGTATTTGGAAGATTTAACGAAATTGAAGGATTAGGAGACCACTTCAAGTTTATCCAATTATAGCAATCCTCTGAAATAATGCATCTTAATCCAGCCCATCAGAGTGTGAAATCCTGCGTCAGATATCTTTGCCGTGCGTCAGCACGCCTGCAGATATCTTCCTTGTCTTTCGCACTCTGCTGAACTGTCTTAAATGCATTATTTACGAGGATTGCTATAGAAAGAAATTATTTTACAGAATCATTATGCCAGTGTACGTTAAATGTGTACTGGCTTTTAATTATATTTATAAATGTGACATACATCACGGAAAACGACAAACTTTTTCATTATAATACAAAAGGAAAGCAAGACAGGAGTAGTTTATTATCAAGGCTGCAAAAGTTATGCCAGTGAGGTTGATACAATGGGACAGATAACAATCAGGGAATTGGGAGATATGGATTTTTTCAGAGAAATACCAAAGGATATTCTGCAGAATCTGCTTAATGAAAGTAAGATTGTTTCTTATAAGAAAAAGGAAGTGATTTTTCATTCACGCAGCAGAACAAAAACAGTGTATTTTGTGTATTCCGGAGAAGTGATGCTTTATAATCTGACAAAGCACGGAAATCGAAAGGTGATTTTTATCCTGGGAAAAGGACGGCTTTTAAATCAGAGTATTGTAAGTAAAAAGCCCAATGCACTTTTTTGTGAGGCTGCCTGTCCGGTGCAGATACTGGAAATTGCAGAAGAACCATTCCTTCATCTTATGGAGCAGAGTCATGATCTGACAAGAGCTGTTCTGAGAGAATATGAAAGAAATCTCTGGCGAATGGGCCATCAGTTAAAAAATACGACCGGGAACATGCAGATGGAGCGAAAAATAGCTGCAAAATTGTGGAAGCTGGGTCGTGATTTTGGTGTGGATACGGAAGACGGAGTGATGATAGATATTGATCTTACCATTACCCTGATGGCAGATTTGGTTGGAGCACCAAGGGAAAATGTATCCCGTGCCTGTAAGGTCCTTACAGACAGAGGTCTGATCCATTATGGTAATAAGCGATTTACACTGATAGATTTTGAAGGTCTTGCAGAATTCTATAAAATGTGATTATAAGAAAGGGGTATCTGATGGGAAAACGTTTCAACAGTGATGAGATGCAGAAGGTTTTTGAAATTCTGCAGGAATCCTATGATGTGTATGGACCGAGAATTTACCAGGGAACAGGCTGTTTTTCAGATACAGATGTAATTCGTTATGGACGGTTGGACAGCTGGGAAGAACTTGTCTGGGATCAGAAGTCGGATTACAGTTTTAAAGAAGCATTGTTTCCAATCTCAGAGACGATTCTTTATTTTACAGAGAATGAGATGAAAACAGCAGACGGAGCACCGAGACAGAGATTGATTTTTTTGAAAAGCTGTGATTTTCATGCTCTGAAACGTCTGGATGAGATGTATCTGAAAAACGGTGCAGAGGATTATTATTACAGAAGAATGCGGGAAAATACAGTTTTTGCTGTGATGGGTTGTAAGGAATCCGGCAAAAACTGTTTTTGTGTAAGTATGGGCACAAATCGTTGTGAAGAATATGATATGTATATTTTTCAGGATGAAAAGGGCTGTTACGTGGAACTGAGATGCAGAGAACTGGAAGAATTATTATGGGATTATGGACAGAATGTTCAGGAGAAACCGACTTTTGTGGAAAAGAATGAGGTTTATGTAGAGATTCCGGAGGAACTTCCGGATACGATTCACCGGGATTCCATGTGGCAGGAATATGGAAGCCGCTGTATTGGCTGTGGACGCTGCAATTTTGTCTGTCCCACATGTACCTGTTTTACTATGCAGGATATTTTTTATAAAGACAATCCAAAGGCTGGAGAGCGCCGCCGTGTATGGGCTTCCTGCCAGGTGGATGGATATTCTGATATTGCCGGCGGGCACAGCTTCCGCCAGAGTCAGGGTGAAAGAATGCGTTTTAAGGTATTACATAAAATTTCAGATTATAAGAAAAGATTTGGATACCATATGTGTGTCGGCTGCGGACGTTGTGAAAATGTGTGTCCGGAGTATATTTCCTATATTGCATGTCTTCAGAAACTGAAAGAAAAGGAGGGAAAATAAGATGGCAAATGAATATATTCCTTTCTTATCTAAGATAAAAGAAATTGTGAAGCATACAGAAACAGAATATACATTCCGCATGACATATGTGGGAGATGTAAGACCAGGGCAGTTTTTTGAAGTTTCTATTCCTAAATATGGTGAGGCGCCCATTTCTGTCAGTGGTATCGGAGAAGATTATGTTGATCTGACCATACGTAAGGTTGGTAAAGTAACCGGAGAAATTTTTGAATTGAATGAGGGAAGCAGCTTTTTTATGCGTGGTCCTTATGGAAATGGTTTCGAGAAAGAGAATTATCAGGGGAAAGAACTGATCGTGGTAGCCGGTGGAACAGGAGTATCTCCTGTGCGAGGCGTGATCAGTTACTTCGGTGAGCATCAGAATGAAGTAAAAAAATTACATACGATCCTTGGTTTTAAATCTCCGTCAGATATTCTGTTCCGTGAAGATCTGAAGAAATGGGAACAGCAGATGGATCTGATTCTGACGGTGGACTCATCCGATGACGATGCTTATAGGACAGGACTTGTTACAAAGTATATTCCGGAGCTTGAACCTGATAATATCCATGAGACTGCAGCTATTGTTGTCGGACCTCCGATCATGATGAAATTTGCAGTAGCAGAGCTTTTAAAGCTGGGAATGAAGGAAGAACAGATATGGATCTCTCAGGAAAGAAAAATGTGCTGCGGGCTTGGTAAATGCGGGCATTGCCGAATGAATGACACCTATATTTGTCTGGATGGTCCGGTATTCTGCTATTCAGAAGGCAAAAAACTGTTTGATTAGGGAGGAAATCATAATGGATATTAATACAAAGAAACTGAAGAAAAATGCCTTCCGTGTATCAAAGGTTCGTGGGCTTACGGCCTCCAGAGTGCGTGTTCCGGGAGGCTGCTGTAATGCAGATGTCATGCAGCAGGTGGTGGATATTGCCAGAAAATATGGAAACGGACAGATTCATCTTACCACACGCCAGGGATTTGAAATTGAAGGAATCCATATGGAAGATATGGATAAAGTTAATGAGATGCTCCAGCCGATCATAGATAATCTTCAGATTAATCAAAATGAGACAGGTACCGGGTATCCGGCATCAGGAACCAGAAATGTCTGTGCATGTATCGGAAACAGAGTCTGTCCTTTTGGAAATTATAATACAGCAGCCTTTGCGAAGAGAATTGAAAAGGCGATATTTCCTAATGATCTTCATTTCAAAATTGCACTTACAGGCTGTGCCAATGACTGTATCAAGGCGAGAATGCATGATTTTGGAATTATCGGCATGACAGAGCCACAATATGACCCGAATCGTTGTGTTTCCTGTGGTGCCTGCATAAAAGGCTGTGATAAGTTATCAGTGGATGCGTTAAAGATGGAAAACTACAGGATCGTACGCAACGAAGAAAAATGTGTAGGATGTGGCGTCTGCGTGACAAAATGTCCGACCAGAGCATGGACCAGAAGTGAAAAGAAATACTATCGTCTGACACTTATGGGACGAACAGGAAAGAAAAATCCACGTCTGGGAGAAGATTTTCTGATCTGGGCAGACGAAGACACCATCATCAAAGTTATCCTGAATACCTATAAATTTGTGAAGGAATATATTGATCCCAATGCGCCTGGCGGTAAGGAACATGTGGGATACATTATTGACCGTGTGGGTTTTGCAGAATATAAAAAATGGGCATTGGACGGTGTAGAGCTTCCACCGGAAACAATCGTGAAAAATAATATTTACTGGAGCGGAATACATTACAGATAATTTCAGAAAAAAGATAATCAGAATCAATAAAGCCGATGCGGGACTTTTGAATCCTGTATCGGCTTTGTTAATCTTGCGAAGATTTTGAAAAATTTATTTTAATGATTCATCAGCGTTTTAATATCTTCTTCCGGTGTGGTGATAGGTGCAATACCATAATTTTCCACCAGATAGTTCAGAATATTAGGAGACAGGAACGCCGGAAGAGAAGGACCAAGACGGATGTTCTTGATACCTAAGTGTAAAAGTGTCAGCAGGATACAGACTGCTTTCTGTTCATACCAGGAGAGAACGAAGGAAAGCGGAAGCTCATTTACAGAACATCCAAATGCATCCGCAAGTGCCACAGCAACCTGGATTGCACCATAAGCATCATTACACTGGCCCATATCCATCAGTCGTGGCAGACCACCGATTTCTCCCAGATCCAGATCATTGAAACGGAATTTTCCACATGCCAGGGTGAGAACAATACTGTCAGAAGGTGTCTGCTTCACGAATTCTGTGTAATAGTTTCGACCTGGTTTGGCACCATCACAGCCGGCAACCAGGAAGAAGTGGCGGATCGCTCCTGATTTTACAGCTTCTACTACAGTATCTGCATGGGAGAGAATAGCTGCATGACCGAAACCGGTTGTCACTTTCGTGCCGCCGTTGATGCCTGTGCGTGTCTGATCTTCTTTGTAACCACCCAGTTCCAGTGCTTTTTCAATAACCGGTGTGAAATCTTTCTTCTCGTCGATATGAACAGCGCCTGGGAAAGCAACCACTTCTGTTGTAAATACTCTGTCAGCATAACTGCTTTTTGGCGGCATCAGACAGTTGGTGGTGTAAAGGATCGGAGCCGGAAGATGATCAAACTCTTTCTGCTGATTCTGCCATGCAGTTCCGAAATTTCCTTTTAAGTGAGAGAATTTCTTTAAGAGTGGATAGGCATGGGCAGGGAGCATTTCACCGTGGGTATAGATGTTGATTCCTTTTCCTTCTGTCTGTTCAAGTAAAAGCTGCAGATCCTTCAGATCATGACCGGTTACTACAATAAATGGTCCCTTTTCTACGGTAAGTGTAACTGCAGTCGGTTCCGGTGTTCCATAGGTTTTGGTATTTGCCTTGTCAAGAAGTGCCATACATTTCAGATTGATTTCCCCTACTTTCAGTACAGTAGGAAGCAGTGTATCCATACTTTCTTCATAACCAATCTTAAATAATGCTTCGCAGAAGAAACGGTTTACTTCAGCATCTTCATAATTCAGAACATTTGCATGATAAGCATAGGCTGCCATTCCGCGAATCCCGAAAAGAATAAGGGACTTCAGGGAGCGGATATCTTCATCTGCATTCCACAGCTGTTGCATGTCATATTCGTCTGATTTACCGCAAGGTGACTGACATTTACTGCAGCCAGGAACCAGTCTTTCTTTTTCTGCTCTGACTTTTTGTATCATATTTTCGATTGCTGCATCGTCAAAACTCACATTTGTAACGGTAGTAAACAGTCCTTCAATTATGATCTGACTGGTACTTTTGGAAATAGCTGCTGCGCTATCGACAGCCCTTGCCAGACCGATCAACGCACCTGTCAGCTCATCCTGTAATTTGGCAGTGCCTGCCTTTTTTCCGCAGACACCTGCATTTCCTGTGCAGCCGGTGCATCCCACTGTCTGTTCACACTGATAACAAAACATTTTTTTATCCATTGTCGTATCCTCCTTTATTCTATAATATTTCCATCAATACCTATGGTTATAACCTGCCAGGGAATGAATTTTCCACTATTCTGAAGTGCTTTTCTGGTTGCCATCTCAAGTCCGCCACAGCATGGAACTTCCATTCTTACAATCGTCACACTTTGAATATCGTTATTTTGGATTATTGCAGTCAGTTTCTCGCTATAATCCACCTGATCCAATTTAGGACAGCCGATTAATGTTACCTTATTTCGGATAAAATCCTGATGAAAGCCTGCGTAAGCGTAAGCAGTACAATCGGCTGCGATTAAAAGCTTTGCGCCGTTAAAATATGGGGCACTGACAGGTGCCAGCTTAATCTGTACCGGCCAGTTCTGAAGATTGGATACCTGACCTGTGGTTGAAGATGGTTTTTCTGATTTGGGTATTTCTGATCGCTGAATCTGCATGCTTTTAGACCCGGGACAGCCGGCATGAGCAGTTATTGCCTGATTTTTGGCAAATATTTTTTTCTGTGCTTCTTTCACAGCCGCTTCATCATATTCAGGTGCTTCCCGTTCCTCAAAGGAAATGGCACCTGTGGGACACTCCGGGAGGCAATCCCCCAGTCCGTCACAGAAATGTTCTCTCACCAATTCTGCTTTTCCATTAATGATATCAATGGCACCTTCGTGGCAGGCATCTGCACAGGCGCCGCAGCCATTGCATTTTTCTTTATCGATTCGAATAATCTTTCTTATCATTTTACCTCCGTCAATAGATTTAACTTTTGTTTCTGTCAGCATTATAGTATGATAAATACAACTTGTATGTTTGATTTCCAACAAGGAGGAATGATTTTGAAAAAATATTTACCCATTCTAAAAAACAGTCCATTCTTTACAGGCCTTACTGATAACGAGATATTATCTATACTGCATTGTGTAAAAGCAACAGCAGTTTCCCAAAAACGAGATTCTTATATTTTCAGAGCAGGAGATTCTACTGAGGTAATGGGACTTGTGGTGTCTGGCTGTGTTCTTGTTATTCAGGAAGACCTTTGGGGGCATCGGAATATTCTATCGAAATGTCATACCGGTGATTTCTTTGGTGAGCCATATGCAGCAAGCCCGGGTGCTGTTCTGAATGTCAGTGTGGTGGCAGATACGGATTGTGAGATTATTCTGCTAAATGTCCAAAGGCTTCTGATTTCCTGCCCGACTGCATGCGAACACCATCAGAAGCTGATCCGCAACCTGGTCAGCGTTCTGGCAAATAAGATATTGATCCTGAACGACAAAATCACACATGTGGGCAAGCGAACGACAAGGGACAAACTATTGTCCTATCTGTCGGCAGAGTCTATCAGACATTCGTCGTTATCCTTTGATATTTCCTTTGACCGGCAGCAGTTGGCAGATTATCTGTGTATTGACCGTGCGGCAATGTCTACGGAGATATCAAAGCTACAGAAAGAAGGTTATATAAAAACAAATAGAAATCATTTTGAATTAGCTGTTTGTAATAATTCGGCTTCTGAAATAAAAATGTGATATCCATCATGAAAAATTGTGTATTACAGTTATGTCAAGCGGATATTCGCAACCTCCGCAGGGGACTTACTTGACTCGGTTAAACTTTCGTGTGACAAACGTAGCTGTCTGTGATATTATAAAAGTGATATAAGCGAAAATGACTTTTGCAGAAACGAAAGTATCTTTAAATGATATTTACAAATATACTTCCTCTAATGGCTTAAAGGGAAGTTTTATGGATACGGAACGGTATGAGTACAAATGAGCAGGAAACAGTAATGTCAATGCTGTATGGACTTCAGAAGTAGGAGAACAGTTCGAACATATGTATCGACTGTTCTTTTTTTGTTTTCAGGCATTAATGCGGTACTTAATGCAGTAGTATTTTCTATATAAGTGTTGGGAGATTATATGAAAAAGTTTAAGGCAAACGATAATAAGAGTGAAGAACATGAGATCAACTACAGACAATTCAACAAAAAGCTGGAACTGCTGAATCAGATCCTGTCTCTGATATCAGACATCAATCAGGCATCAGATGAGAAAGAAGTGAAGGACTGTATTCCTGCATTGCTTCAATACACCGGCGAATATACAGATGCAGACAGAGTATATATTTTTGAACTGATGTCTGAAAAACAGGATTATTACAGCAATACCTTCGAATGGTGCAGAGAGGGGATCGTCCCCCAGATTGACAATCTGATTCGTATTTCTGCCGATAGTATGCCGGTGTGGCATGAGAAATTTCTTCGTGGAGAAACTATAATTATTCATGATCTGGAGAAAATATGTGAAACTATGCCTTCGGAATATGACATCCTGAAGGTTCAGGATATTCATTCTCTGCTGGTTTTACCTTTGTTTGCAAATACGCAGTTGAGCGGTTTTATCGGTCTGGATAATCCGGATCTGGTTAATCCCGGTGTTTCCATATCGCTTCTTTCCAATGCAGGCGGACATCTTGCCAGTACCCTGAATAATCTGCGTATGTTCAGGATGCTTGAGGAAAAGCAGAAAACACTGGAGAGCAATCTGGAGGAACTTCAGAAGGAGAAGCATATCCTGGAAGCTCTCTGTGTAGATTATACCTCATTTTATTTATGTGATCTGGCAAATGATACTCTGGAACCGATCAAACAGAGCATGCATTCCAATTGGGCAGAGATTGATGGGATGACAGAGCTGGAATCCGGCTATACCTCCAGAATCAGATATTATTATGACCATTATGTGATCCGGGAATCAGCATCGGATTTCCTCCGGAAGATGGAACGTCACGCTCTCATAGAGTATCTGCGGAATCACAAGCGTTTTGCGTATCGTTATCAGTCAGTGAAAAACCATGCCGGACATGAGTATTTTGAATTACAGGTGATCCGCCTGGAGACAGGCAACAGGGATGATTATAAGATCATTATGGGATTTCGCTATATTGATGATATTGTGCAGGAGGATATGAAAAAGAAGCAGCAGATGGAAGAGACTATGGCTGACCTGAAACTGAATAATGAGATCATCTCTGCAATCAGCAAAATGTACCGGATCATTTACCGGATGGATCTGATCCATGATACCTATGAGGAGATTTCCAGCCAAGAATCCATGCACCGTCTGACCGGTAGAAATGGAAAGATTTCTGTTCAGTTTACAAAAGCCGGAGAGAGATTCATAGCGCCCGAATTTCAGGAAAGAATGAGAGAATTCCTGGATGCTTCCACGCTGGCAGAGCGTCTGAAGAACAGAGAGGAGGTTTCCACAGAATACAGAGCCATAACCGGAGTCTGGTATCAGGCAAGATTTATTGTAAAGCTTCGAAATGAAGCAGGGGAAGTGACTAATGTTCTCTATGTGACGAGAGATATTAATGACCAGAAAATATCTGAGCTGGAGAGCCGGGAAGAACTGAGAAGAACCGCTCAGGAGGCAGAGAAAGCCAATCTGGCAAAGACAGATTTCCTGAGGAGAATGAGCCATGATATCCGGACACCGATCAATGGGATCCAGGGCTGTGTGGATATTGCGGACCGTTATCCGGATGATCTGGAGCTTCAGCAGGAAGCACGTACCAGAATCAGGACTGCTTCCAGTTATCTTTTAAATCTTGTCAATGATGTGCTGGATATGAATAAGCTGGAATCCGGCAATATACAGCTTGAGAGAAAGCACTTTAATCTGCTGGAACTTTTGCATAATACGAATGAAATCACCAGGATGCAGGCAAATGAATCCGGCGTTAATTATTATGTGGAAGATGGAGAAATCATCCATACACAGTTGGTTGGAAGTCCGGTGCATTTCCAGCAGATATTAATGAATATCGGCAGCAATGCAGTAAAATATAATCATGATGGCGGTTCTGCGACAGTTACCTGTCGTGAGGTTTCCTATACGGATACCACTGCGGAATATGAACTGACCTGTACAGATACCGGTATCGGTATGAGTGAGGAATTTCAGGAAAGGGCATTTGAGCCTTTTGCCCAGGAGGGGCAGTCAGCCAGAACAAAATATGCAGGTACCGGTCTGGGACTTGCCATTGCCAGAAAACTGACAGAACTGCAGGGAGGAACTCTTTTCTTTGAGAGCATACAGGGAAAAGGAACCAAATTTATTCTCCATATTTCTTTTGAAATCTCTGCAGAGGAACAGGAAAAGAAATCTCATATGTATCAGAACTGTTCAGTAGAGGGAATTCAGGTTCTGCTGGTGGAAGACAATGAGCTGAATATGGAAATTGCTGAGTTTCTGCTGAAAGAAGAAAAAATGATAGTGACAAAGGCATGGAATGGACGGGAAGCCGTAGAAATTTTTGAGAATTCAGAGCCCGGATATTTTGATGTGATTCTGATGGATCTGATGATGCCACAAATGGGAGGTCTGGAAGCTACCCGCAGAATCAGAAAAATGGATCGAGAGGATGCGAAATCTATCCCCATTTTTGCTATGACAGCCAATGCCTTTCTGGATGATATTGCACAGGGTAAAGCAGCAGGAATGAACGAACATTTTTCAAAACCCCTTCAAATGGAGAAAGTGATAGATACCATTCGATTTTATTGCACAGCCCGATGAAAAACAGTTGGAAGAAAACATAACGAGGAAAATTCAATGAAAATAAATAGTACAGCTGCTAAACATATTAAAAAATACTGCTATATTATAGGACTTCTCTCTTTCCTGATCGCATTTTTTGCGTGTAGTCAGATGCTCCGATATCAGGAAAAGGAAAAAAAAGCATCGGGAACTTATATGGCACAAAGCACGATAAGGAGAGTCAAGGCAAAGCTGGACAATTATATAATGATTTCTGATTTTCTGGGAAATTATATCATTGATGGATCGGATATGGATGAAAACACTTTTTCAGAACTGGCAGAAAAGATTCCTAATGAGGAAGGTGTGGTAAAGGCGTTTGAGCTGGCACCGGAAGGGATAATAACCGAAATCTATCCTATGCAGGGAAATTCAGAGGCTCTTGAACTGGATGTTCTGAGGGAACACGAACGGAAAAAAGATGCAGTTCTGGCTAAGGAAACCGGGGAATATACACTTGGCGGTCCCTATCAGTTAAAGCAGGGAGGAACCGGAGCATTACTTTTTAAACCGGTTTATCGAACCGATGATTTCGGAGAGAGTAGTTTCTGGGGATTTGTACTCCAGGTAATTGACTGGGATCGTTTCATGAGTGATATAAATCTGAAATCTTTAAGTGAGGCAGATTTCAGTTATAAGATCTGGTCTTATGACAGAAGCAGTGGAGATAAGGTTATTCTTGCCCAGAGTCAGGATGATATGCCGGAAAACAGCCTGACGATAGAATGTGAAATCCCGAATAACACATGGTATTTTGATATTGTGCCTTCCAATGGGTGGATTCCGGTTTCTCAATGGATTCTTTCCATAATTGCTTCGTATATATTCTCGTTGCTGATCGCTATGGTTTTTTATCAGATATCCAGCAAAAAACACAGAGAAAAACAATATGCTGCTGAGCTTGAGAAAGCGGCAGAACTGGCGAAAAGTGCCAATGAAGCAAAAACACGATTTCTGTTTAATATGAGCCATGATATCCGGACGCCAATGAATGCGATCATAGGTTTTTCCGGATTACTGGAAAAGAACCTTCAAAACGAGGAAAAGGCAAAAGAATATCTGGGAAAGATCTGTTCTTCCGGAAATCTGCTGATGACGATTATTAACCAGATCCTGGAGATAGCCCGTATTGAAAGCGGCACTACAGCTCTGCAGCTGAAAGCAGAGGATATAAACACATTATTTCATACGGTAAACACAGTATTTGAGGAAGATGTAAGGAAGAAGAACCTGCAGTATTCGGTAGATTTGGATGTATATCATACCTTTATCCTTTGTGACAGGGTGAAACTTCAGGAGATAATGCTGAACATCATCAGCAATGCGATAAAGTATACGTCAGATGGGCATGGGGTTCATGTAAAGATATATGAGAAGGATTCAGAGGATCCCCGGAAAGCCCGGCTCATTTTTACCTGTGAAGATACAGGCATTGGCATGAGCGAGGAATATCTTCCACATATCTTTGAAGAATTTTCCAGAGAGCATACAACCACAGAGAACAAGGTCGTTGGTACAGGACTGGGTCTTCCTATTGTAAAATCCATGATCGAGTTGATGGGAGGAAGTATCCGGGTAGAAAGTACGCAGGGCGCCGGGACAAAATTCACTGTGGATATTTCTTTTGATACAGCATCAGAAGAGGATGTATACAGGAATCAGATATCTGAACAGCCGGATGCATTAAAGAGGATGGAAGGAAAACGTATTCTTCTTGCAGAAGATAATGATCTGAATGCAGAAATTGCGATAGAACTGCTTGCGGAACAAAAGATTATTGCAGACCGCGCAATGGATGGAGCTGACTGTCTGGATAAGCTGGAGAAAGCAGCTTCCGGATATTATGATATGATTCTTATGGATATTCAGATGCCGGTGATGGATGGATATGACGCTACAGCCAGGATACGCAGAATGAAAGATGAGGAGAAAGCTTCCATACCCATTATAGCAATGACAGCAAACGCCTTTGCAGAGGACAGACAAAAGGCGATATCGACCGGAATGAATGATCATGTGGCAAAACCAATTGATATGAAGGTGCTTTTACCGGTGATGGCAAAATATATCAGATAGAATAAATCCGCCGATATGATTACACAAGTTGATCGTATCAGCGGATTTTTTGTCAAAATCTGTGGACTTATATAGTATTAAAAACTATATAAACTGGTTTCTCTTGACAAGAATGAATATTGTGATATACTTTGAATATCAAAATATTTAAAATACAAACAAAATAACAGGAGAAGAATTATAATGAAGAATTTCAAAATAGGAGATAAAATCACAAGAGTTCCTTTGATCCAGGGGGGAATGGGAGTTGGAATCAGTCTTGGCAGACTTGCAGGTTCTGTTGCGAAAGCAGGAGGAGTTGGTATTATTTCCACTGCACAGATCGGCTACAGGGAAGAAGATTTCGACAGAAATCCGGCAGCAGCCAATGAACGTGCCATTGCCGGTGAAATGAAAAAAGCCCGTATGATTTCCGAAGACGGAATCATAGGATACAATATTATGGTTGCACTGAAAGAATATGCATCTCACGTAAAGGCTGCAGTAAAAGCCGGTGCAGACATCATTATCTCCGGTGCCGGACTTCCTACAGAGCTTCCGGAATTGGTAAAAGGAAGTCTGACAAAGATTGCACCTATCGTATCTACAGATAAATCCGCAAAAGTAATCCTGAAATACTGGGACAGAAAATACAAAAGAACTGCAGATCTGGTAGTGATCGAAGGTCCTCAGGCAGGCGGACACCTTGGCTTTCATAAAGAAGAACTGGAGAAATATACTGAAGAATCCTACAGTGAAGAAATAAAGAAAATCATCGCAACAGTAAAAAGCTACGCAGAGAAATATGAGACAGAAATCCCAGTGATTGTAGCCGGTGGTATCTATAACAGAGAGGATGTCCAAAAAGTGGATAATCTGGGTGCTGATGGCATTCAGGTTGCTACCCGCTTTATCACAACGGAAGAATGTGATGCAGACATCCGCTATAAAGAAGCTCATTTAAAAGCAAAAGAATCCGACATTGCCATTGTAAAAAGCCCGGTAGGAATGCCAGGTCGTGCCATTATGAACAAATTCATGACCCGTGTCATGAACGGCGAACAGATTCCACACAGTCCCTGTCATGGATGTCTTGTAAAATGTAGCCCCAAAGAAATACCTTACTGTATTACTGACGGACTGATCAATGCAGTAAAAGGGAATGTAGATGAGGGACTTCTTTTCTGTGGTGCAAAAGCATGGAAAGCAGAGCGTTTGCAGACAGTACAGGAAGTGATTAATGACTTGTTTTAATCAATCAAGCAGCGAAGCGGATTGTGAATATCCGTTTGACTATAGAAATGCATAATTTAAGGGGTGAACGTTTTGTAATGTTCACCCCTTATTATGGATTTGTACAGTATTTAATTCTGAATTTCTGCCAGTGCCTTTTTAAACTGAAATGTAAATAAAACAGAGGTAAAGATCACAGCAGTAATATCTGCAATGGGTTCTGCCATATATACGCCTGTTGTTGAATCAGATATCATATGAGGCATAATATAGATCAGCGGGATCAGCAGTACAAACTTACGGACAACAGCAACAATAATAGAGTTTACTGCCTTTCCAAGGGAGGTAAAGGTCATCTGGCAGGCAATCTGGATACCGAAGAGGAACAGACCACCCAGATAGATTTTCAGCATTGGTGCAGTAAATTCGATAAGACTTGTATCTGCCGTAAAAATGCTTACAAATACTCTGGGAACAAGCTGTACAGCAGCCCAGAGGAGTACAGAATATGACAGACAGGTGATCAGAAGCAAACGAAAAGTTTTCTTTACTCTGTCTGCATTTTTGGCACCGTAATTATAACTGGAAATTGGCTGTGCTCCCTGCGCAATTCCCTGAAGAGGAAGCATGGCAAACTGCATAACACTGGTCAGGATGGTCATGGCTCCCACTGCAATATCACCGCCGTACCGAAGCAGGGATGAATTAAAGCAGACAGTTACAATACTTTCACTTGACTGCATGATAAAAGCAGCAAGTCCCAGTGCGATACAGGGAAGAACAACTTTTGCCTCCAGATGGAGATGCTTTTTCCTGAGGTGAAGCTGTGTCTTTTTGCCACAGAGGAATAAAACTACCCAGAGTGTGGAAATTGCCTGTGAGATAACAGTTGCCAGTGCAGCACCGCGTACCCCCATATGAAAAACAAAGATAAATACAGGGTCTAAAACAATATTGCAGACAGCACCGATCAGGACGGAAACCATGGAAAATGTGGTAAATCCCTGTGCAGTGATGAATGCATTCATACCAAGGGTTAATTGTACGAACAAGGTACCGAAAGCGTAAATATGCATATAATCTGTTGCATAACTGATGGTGTTTTCACTGGCGCCAAAAGCCAGTAATAAATCTCTGCCCCAGATCAGTAAAATGGCAGTGAGGATAACAGAGATAATAATCTGAAGAATAAAACAGTTGCCCAATATATTCTCAGCAGATTTATTATCCTGTTTTCCCATGTAAATAGAAGCCCTTGGTGCGCCGCCGGAACTGACCAGTGCCGCAAATGCGGAGACGATCATGATGATGGGCATACAGACTCCCACACCGGTAAGTGCCAGGCTGCCTTCCCCCGGGATGTGGCCGATGTAAATACGGTCTACAATGTTATAAAGCATGTTGATGAGCTGGGCGATCACTGTTGGAATGGATAGCTTTAAAAGAAGCTTTCCAACAGGTTCTGTGCCCAGAAAATTTTTGTTATCCTGCATGGATGATAACCTCTTTCTTAAAAATATTTTTGAATGAATAATATTTAATGATACGATATAAAGAAAGGAAAGTCAACTCAGGATAGAGAATTTTGGCTACGTTACTGTGAACGGAGTGAACAGTAACGAACGGAGTGAACAGTAATAGTTCCGGGACATCTGGCAGATACAGATACCCGGAACTTTTTGGATTAAGATGCGTTATTTTAGAGGATTACTATAAATCAGGCAGCGAAGCGTATAGTTTTATCTGCCTGATATGTCAGAAAATGTCCGGATGAGATCAGATTGTAATTACATACGCCCTGTTTCCTCTATAATAGGGACGTCCGTCTACACCACTGAGATCATAACTCATACGGTAATATCTTTCGATATGTCCTGTGCCTTTTGCCCAGTTCGGATCGCAGACTTCTCCTTTGATCTCAGCCCATCCATGACCGCCTGATGAGATAACCTTGGCTTCAAATCCGACTGCGTTAGCCAGGTAAGCAAATGCAGATGCAAAAGCGAAACAGTCGCCATGCCCCCGGTAGAACATATCCTCCGCATAGCTGACATCCCAGTTTGAGTAATAGTAACGGAAATCGTAGTCATTGCCGGTGCCACCGTATCCGTAGCTGACTGCCTTCAGATAACATCTCCATAATTTCTCTGGTTTGGACATATTTCTTTTGGTCACACGACGCATGACCTGGTTAGCTGTGACCATAAGGTTCAGTTTTCTTTTTTCTTCACTGTTATAGCGTGCTTCTCCACTTTTGGTAAGATAAATACCATTTACACGCCGGGAAGTTACCATGGAGGCATAACAGCCGTTGCGGATCTGGAAGAAATAATAATCTCCCTTGATCTTCTGCCAGCCGTTTTGCTGGATTCCCTTTTCATTAAAATAATATTTCTTTCCGCGGATCGTGACAAGTCCCTTTACAGTATGTCCGTTTTCATCATAGTAATAAATGTTTCCGCTGGGTTTGTGGTCAAATTTGTTACGTTTTTTTGATGCTGCGGATACTGAAGCTGAAAATAAAAAAGAGCAACAGATAGCAATAAGAATTGCTGAGATAGAAAATACTTTTAATTTTTTCATAGAGCACCTCCGTTCTTTATGAGCAGATACTTATTTCTGATAAATAATGTACAATGAAGAAATTATCTGCTCTAATCATAAGATATATTTTATTATATAAGACAATTTAACTGTGCGCAATATTAAATTAAGGAGAAAAAGCGTTACTGTTCACACGCCACTATCCCGCGAGGTGTTTTGGCATGAATATGCCAAAATCCCGAGACATACAAGCCAAAATTCCATTGCCGCAGGCAATCTGGAATGAATTTTGGCTACGTTACTGTGAACGGAGTGAACAGTAACGAAAAAGCTGAAGAGCGGATTGTTGCGCGGATGTGTTTTGTGGTGTATAATTAAATGTAATAGGCTTGTGAACAGTAGCTCTGTAATTTAAGCAAGGATATAAGGTGAACAATTTTGAAAAAGACGATAGAAGAACTATTAAGTGGAAATTTCAGACATGAACATCCGCAGCTCCTTTTTTCGCAGGACAAAATAGAAGTGACTCTGAAAGCAGGTGATGTGTACAAAGGGGAACTGTATTTCGGAACAGAGGATAATCAGAAAATACGTGGATATATTACATCTTCCAACAGGCGCGTGGTACCGGGAACCGAGAAATTTTCGGGAACTACGGTGAGACTGCAGTATGGAATTGACGGTGCGGGGATGCACCCGGGTGAGAGACATGAGGGATGGCTTTGTTTCACCACAGACATTGGAGAATATAAGCTGCCATTTCTTATTCAGACAGAGAAAGCAGAACTGAAAAGTGTAGCCGGAGATGTGCCGGATATGGATACCTTTGTGAATATTGCAAAGGACGATTTTAAAGAAGCATATCGTGTTTTTACAGACCGCAGATTTGAACTTCTGTTAAGAAATGCCGGACAGAAAGAGAAAGCTCTTTATAAGGGACTCTCAAAACAGCCTGTGACATTTCAGCATGTAGAAGAGTTTCTGATCGGAACGGGAAAAAAGGATCCTGTAAAAATTGAACTGAAGGCAGATCAGAACAGCTTTTATGATATCAGTGAATCTGTCCGCGAAACTTTTGCAGTCCAGAGGAGCGGATGGGGACATCTCAGGCTGGAGGTAGAGGCGAAAGGCGATTTTCTGGAAGTTTCCAGGCATGTGGTCACAGATGAGGATTTTATAGGAAGCTATTATCAGGTGGAATATGTAATCCGTAAAGAAAAGCTGAAAAAAGGACGTCAGTTTGGTGAAATCACTGTGAAGAGTCCTTATCAGCAGCTGACTTATCAGATCACTGCATCCATGGAATCGAAAGTGCAGCTCAAAACAGAGATTCATGTGAAACGGCATAAGCTGGAACTGTTACGTGACCTTGCAGAATACTCCTGCAAAAGAATGGACAGTAAGACATGGATCGGCAGCAGCAGATTTGTCCTTAATCAGTTAAGGGAAGAAGGCTGTGATTATCCGGAATATCAGATGTATGAAGCATACATTCTTCATATGGAAGAAAAGGATGAGCAGGCAAGAGAAATTCTGAAGAAATTTAAACATCAGAACTTTGTCAGAGAGAATCTGGAACTGGCAGGTGCTTACCTTTATCTCTGCGTTCTTACAGGATTGCACAAAGACAGAGAACAGGCGATAAGACGTCTGTACAATTTCTTTCTGCAGAAGGAAGACAGTTTCCTGTTGTTCAAACTCTGGCTGGAGATGAATCCGGAGGATAAGGGTTCCCCTTCAAGGCTGGTATTTATGATGGAGGAACTTTTTGAGAAAGGCTGCAGGAGTCCGTTTCTGTATCTGGAAGCATGGAATTATATCAGCAGTGATACAACACTTCTTCACAGAATGAGCAGTTTCTGGACACAGGTATTTTTATTTGCGGGAGAGAAAGGTCTTCTGACAGAAGAGCTGGTGATGAGATTTGCCTATCTTACAGGGTATGAGAGAGAATTTTGTACCAGTATGTACAGAGCACTGGCAATGGGATACGATGCTTTTGAATCCGATGATACGCTGGAAGCAATCTGCAGATATATCATGCTTGGAAATCCGAGAAAACCGGAATATTTTAGATGGTTTTCCCTGGCAGTGGAGAAAGGGATCCGTCTGACAAGGATATATGAATATTATGTGGAAACAATGGATACATCTTATCAGAGAGAACTTCCAAAGCCCCTTCTGATGTATTTTACCTATAATAATACTTCTCTTGCAGATGATAAAAAGGCATTTATTTATGCAAGTATTGTGGGAAACAGAGGCCGTCAGCCACAGACATATGCGGATTACAGGGATCATATGAAGATTTTTGCCATGCGCAAGGCGAAAGAAGGACGGATGAATGAGAATTATGCGGTCCTTTATCAGGAATTTTTAAGCAATCCCAAGACAGAAGGACAGGCAAAACTGCTCGTGCAGAAGCTGTTTACACACAGACTGTACTGTGATGATAAGAAGATACGCTATGTGATCGTGCGCCATGAACAGCTCAGGGAAGAAGAAATTTACCCATGTATCCAGGGCGTAGCTTATCCAAGAATTTATACAGATGATGCGGTGATCCTGTTTCAGGATGGGAAGCAGAGAAGATATGTATCAACAGTAGATTATAATATCAAGAAATTATTCGATGAGCGTGAACTGACAGATAAGGTTCTTGGTTTTCATATTGAAGAGCCGGGACTGGTACTTCACTGCAGTGAGCATACAGAACTGAAACCGGAGAATCTTCAGGCATTCCAGAGGATCCCGGAGTCAGAGGAATTTTCAGATGAATATCAGAAATGTATCAGAGAGAAGCTGCTTTCTTATTATTCCGAACACACCAGAGCAGAAGAAGCAGATAATTATCTGAGACAGATGGATTATAAGAAATATGCGGCTGTAGACAGAACAGCTCTTCTGGAAGTACTGATCTCCAGAGGAATGTATCAGCAGGCAATGTCCATTGTTTCCCAATTCGGATATGAAGGAATCCGCATAGAGAGCCAGCTGAAGCTGACCAGCAGAATGCTGACAAGATGTGAGATGGAGGAGGATGACGAATTGCTTGCCCTTGCATCGGATGTATACAGACGCGGAAAATATGATGAAGTGATCCTGAAGTATCTTATGGAATACAGATTTGGTCCTGTAGATGAACTGATATCTGTATGGAAAAGTGCGCAGGGCTTTGAGATGGATACTTATGAACTGGAAGAGAAGCTTCTTGGCCTTCTGATGTTTACTTCTGATTACAGGAAAGAGGGAGAGAAGATCCTGGAGGATTATGTTCATCACAGCGGAAAGGAACGTATTACAGGAGCATATCTTACGCAGACTGCATATGGTGCATTTGTAAAAGAATATCCGATGAGTGTTTTTGTAAGAAGTCTGCTGGAGCGGGCTTATGATGAGAAATGGCCGGTTGATTTTGTATGCAGTCTTGCTCTTTTGGAAGCGTATTCCAAAGAAAAAAAACTGGAGAAAAAACAGCTTTGCAATGCAGAGGAGATTCTTCAGAAATGTGTGAAACAGGGAAGGTACTTTGCGTTCTTCGGGAAACTTCCGGTATCTGTCTTAAGTCCCTATCAGCTGGATGATAAAACCTTTGTGGAATACCATGCAGATCCGTCTGCAAAGGTGACACTCTATTATGCACTGGATGCAGGCCTCGGAAATCAGGTGAAATATCAGACAGAGCCTCTGCGTGATTTATATGAAGGTATTTTTGCAAAATCATTTACATTGTTCTACGGGGAGACATTGCGGTACTATTTTGAATCAGTAACAGGAGAGCGGGTAAATCGGACACAGGAGAGGGTACTTACAATGAATAAGATTGAGGGTACACCTGTAAGCAAATATCATATGATCAATCAGATGCTCTCTGCACGCAGACTGGATAAAAAGAAAGAAGTGTTTTCACAGGTGAAGAAGTATCTTCGCCAGGAACAATATGTGAAGAAGATGTTTGTGATCGAGAAAGAAGAGCAGGAACAGATTGTCCTGAAACCGGGAGGAACAAATGAACGAAATTCGTGATTTGATCGTGGGAATTGATTTTGGCAAAGAGTATTCTCAGATATGTTATTATGACAGAAAAGGAGACGAGGCACGTTCTCTTTCTATGAAAGCGGGTGGAAATCAGTATGAGGCTCCCTGTATTCTGTGCTGGAGACCGGAGCAGAAAGACTATTGCGTAGGACTGGAAGCAGATTACTTTGTCCGGGAAAAGGGCGGGGTCATGATCGATGATGTCTATGGAATCTGTGAAAAAAGTGATTCTGTGCTGGTGGAAGGACAGGAACTTGCACCATGGGAGATCCTGGCTCAGTTTCTGCAGGGAATGCTTAAATTTCTGGGAGTGGCAGAACTGGTCAAAAATACTAAATGTGTGGCGGTGACACTGCCTGGACTGACGGAAATTCAGGTTGAGAATTTCCAGAAAGCATTTGAGATAATTGGATTTCCACATGAGAAATATATGCTGCTGGATTATGGGGAAAGCTTCTATTATTATGTGCTCTCACAGAAAAGAGAAACCTGGAACCGCAGTGTGGGATGGTATGCCTTTACACCGGAGAACGTGTCTTTTCGCAAGATGACAATGAACAGTGCAACAAAGCCTGTCACTGTAAAACTGGAAGAAGCTGTGGAGACAGAACTTCCTGCTGAGGGACAGGAGAGAGATTCAGAATTCGGTAAGTTTGTCCAGAAAACACTTGGCAGAGATCTGTTTTCCAGCATTCAGATCACAGGAGATGGATTTTCACAGGACTGGGCAGAGCAGTCTGTAAGGTTACTTTGTTATCAGAAAAGAAAGGTTTTCTATGGAAATAATCTTTTTGCAAAGGGTGCCTGCGCTGCAGGAAAAGAGAAAACAGAAAACAAGGCATTAAAGGGATATCGCTTTTTAAGCGATTCTCTGGTTATGGCTGATGTGGGGATGGAAATGAGAGTGATGGGTTCTCCTACCTATTATCCGCTGATCGAGGCAGGAAATAACTGGTATGACAGTAAGGCATCCTGTGAATTTATTCTTGATGATACAGAGGAGCTTGTGTTTATTGTAAGCACGTACCACAGACCGGAGAAAAGAAGGGTAGGAATGATGCTGCCCGGTATTCCGTTGCGTCCGGACAAGACTACCAGATTACGGCTGGAATTACAGTATATCTCATCTACAGAATGTAAAGTGACGGTTACAGATCTGGGATTCGGAGAAATGTTCCCTTCCAGTGGGAAAACCTGGACAGAGACAGTAGAATGGTAAAGGAGATGGAGCAATGAGCGGATATATTTTATGTCAGACAAAAAAAGCACAGCGTCCTTATTTTATAGAGAATATCAGTATGAATATTTATTCTATAGAAGAACTCTGTTATTATCTGTACCACAATCTTTACCTTGCTGATCATACTGTTTTTAATGAAGAATTATGCAACTGGCTCAGAGATGAGCTTGAACTTGTGCATCTGGCTGCAAAGCTGAAACAGAATCTGGAGAGAAATGTAAGTGTGGAAGAGATGATCTATCCTGTTTTCAAGGAGATCAATTACCTTACCTATGAGGAGATGAAAGGCTTTAACAGCAGGATTGTGACTTATGGAAAAGAAAAAGCGGCAGTCCGTCAGAAGAGAAAGGGAGATGCACTGACAGAAAACGGAATGTATGTGAACGCCATCCGGGTATACCAGAAACTCCTGGAAAGAGAGGATCTGTCTGAGCAGAGAAAAGGATTCGCAGCTTCAGTGCGCTATAATCTTGGCTGTGCATACAGTTATCTTTTTCAGATGGAAAAAGCACAGGAATGTTTTCTGGAAGCATACAGAGAAGCACATTCAAAAGATGCCTTAAAAGCTTATATCATAGCATACAGCAGTGTTCATGATAAGACAGATTATGATAAGGTTATGGAAGAACTTGAAGTAGATGAAGAACTGAAGAAAGATATAAAAGAAGAAATCAGGCAGTCTATGAAAGCTTTCGAGTCTGTACCGGAAGAGAAAACAGATGAAAAAAATCTGGATGCCCTTCTGGAGAGACTTATGAAAGATTATCACAGAAGTACAGGTTCATAACTTACTCTTGACAGAGGCGGAGGTGTGTGATAGGATTAACACATACTTTCACATGGTAGAGTGGCTGTGTGATAAATAACAAAACAGATAAAGAGGAGATATTTATCATGAAAAAGAGATCTTTAGCAGTACTCATGGCAGGAGTAATGGCAGCTTCTATGATGACGGGTGTTGTTTCTGTATATGCAGATGCTGACAGTAAGACATTAACTGTAGGATTTGATGCACAGTATCCTCCTTTCGGATATAAAGACGATAATGGAGAGTATGTTGGTTTTGACCTTGACCTTGCACAGGAAGTATGCGACAATCTCGGATGGGAACTTGTAAAGAAACCGATCAACTGGGATTCCAAGGATATGGAACTGAATTCTGGTTCTATTGACTGTATCTGGAACGGATTTACCATTAACGGACGTGAGGATGACTATACATGGTCAGATCCATATCTGAACAATGAGCAGGTGATGGTTGTTGCAGCCGATTCAGGGATTGAGAAGTTGGATGACCTGGCAGGCAAGAATGTAGTAGTTCAGGCCGCTTCCGCAGCACTGGATGCATTAAACAGCGATGATAATAAGGATCTTACAGCAAGCTTTGCATCACTGACAGAGAATCCTGATTACAATACAGCATTCATGAATCTGGATTCCGGCGCTGCAGATGCCATCGCAGTAGATATCGGTGTTGCCAAATATCAGCTTTCCCAGAGAGAAGAAGGCAAATATGTGATCCTTGACGAGCCAATCCAGAGCGAAGAGTATGGAATCGGCTTTAAGAAGGGTAACGATGAGCTGAAAGATACTGTATGGGAAGAAGTTCTGAAACTTTATGATGCAGGTGAAGTTGATAAACTTGCTGAGAAGTATGAAGTAGCAGATATGCTCTGCATTGGAGATGATGAGAAATCTGATGATAAAAAAGATGATGCAGCAGAGGATGATGCTTCCGATGCAGACACAGCAAAAGAAGATACAGCTGATACAGCGAAAGATGCTGAATAGTCAGCCGGAACAAAAACAGTTATGATACAAGAGGACAGATCTGTGCAGGCTGTCCGCATTATAAAGGAATGGAGGGTACATTTTGTGCACCCTCTTTTCTTACTGTACAGGAGAAATTTTTCAGGAGGAAAGCTTATGTCTTTAAGTGTAATGCTGCAGCAGCTTGCCAGTGGTATGGTAGTTTCTGTAGAGATTTTTGTAGTGACATTACTTTTTTCACTTCCGCTGGGACTTCTGATCTGCTTTGGCAGAATGTCCAAGAATCCGGCGATACGTGGAATTGTGTCTGCCTACATATCAGTTATGCGTGGAACCCCGTTAATGCTGCAATTGATGGTTGTGTATTTCGGACCATACTTTATTTTTGGAATCCGTATTTCCATGGGATACAGCCTGATCGCTGTGTTTATTGCATTCAGTATTAACTATGCTGCATATTTTGCGGAGATTTACAGAGGAGGAATCGAATCTATCTCAGCGGGACAGTATGAGGCTGCAAAGATTCTGGGATACAGCAAAGCCCAGACATTTTTCAGGATCATCCTGCCGCAGGTGATCAAGAGAATCCTTCCATCTGTGACAAATGAGGTTATCACACTGGTAAAAGATACGTCACTGGCATTTGTTGTTGCTGTTTCGGAGATGTTTACAATTGCAAAACAGATTGCAAGTGCACAGACGACTATGATGCCTTTTGTGATCGCTGCTGTTTTCTATTTTGTGTTCAATCTTCTTGTTGCGATTGTAATGGATAAGATTGAGAAAAAACTGAATTATTATCGCTGACAGGCGGCTGGGGTTATAAAATATTTTTTGACTCTGACATCATTTAATTTAAGAGGAATATTTGCTATGGTATTATTTGAAATGAAAAACATAAAGAAGAGCTTCGGCAGCCTTGAAGTATTAAAAGACATTTCACTTCAGGTAGAGGAGGGTGAGGTTCTTAGTATTATCGGACCTTCCGGTTCCGGTAAATCCACACTTCTCCGCTGTGCCACCGGTCTTGAGACACCGGACAGCGGTGAGATCATCAAGCAGGGGGATGTGGGACTGGTATTTCAGAACTTTAATCTTTTCCCCCATTTTTCCGTACTGAAAAATATCACAGATGCTCCGATCAGAGTGCAGAAGAGAAAGAAAGAAGAGGTTTATGCACAGGCAAGAACTCTGTTAAAGCAGATGGGACTTGCAGACAGAGAGAATGCATATCCGTTTCAGCTTTCCGGCGGTCAACAGCAGCGTGTCTCTATTGCCAGAGCATTATGTATGAATCCGAAGATCCTGTTTTTTGATGAGCCTACTTCCGCCCTTGATCCGGAGCTTACGAGTGAAATTCTTAAGGTAATCAAAGATCTGGCAGCAGAGCACATCACTATGGTGATCGTCACTCATGAGATGACATTTGCAAGAGATATCTCTGATCATATTATTTTTATGGATAAGGGACTGATCGCAGTTGAGGGGAGTCCAAAAGAGGTATTTGAATCAGAACATGCGAGAATGAAAGAATTTCTTGGTAAATTCCATCAGGGATAAGGTTTTTGTGGTTGCTTTTAGAGGAATGATGTTATATAATTTCAACGTACGTGGTTGAGAAAAACGTACGTACAGAAGTGAAATAAAAGGATTAAAAATAATATCCTATAAAAAACAGGAGAGTGAAGATGAGTACAGACAGATATGTAAGTCCTTTATCAGAACGTTATGCCAGCAAAGAAATGCAGTATATTTTTTCCCCGGATATGAAATTCCGCACATGGAGAAGACTCTGGATCGCACTTGCTGAGACAGAGAAAGAGCTTGGCCTTAACATTACACAGGAGCAGATTGATGAACTGAAGGCACATGCAGAGGATATCAATTATGACGTTGCAAAGGAACGTGAACGTCAGGTGCGTCATGATGTTATGTCTCACGTATATGCGTATGGCGTACAGTGCCCGAAAGCAAAAGGAATCATCCATCTGGGAGCAACCTCCTGTTATGTAGGTGATAATACAGACATTATTGTAATGACAGAAGCATTAAAGCTTGTGAAGAAGAAACTGGTCAATGTTATTGCCGAGCTTTCTGCTTTCGCTGATAAATATAAAGATCAGCCTACTCTGGCATTTACACATTTTCAGCCTGCACAGCCTACTACAGTAGGTAAGCGTGCAACACTCTGGACACAGGAATTCCTGCTTGATCTGGAGGATCTGGAGTATGTTCTGGGAACAATGAAGCTTCTGGGATCCAAAGGTACAACCGGAACACAGGCAAGCTTTCTGGAACTGTTTGACGGAGATCAGGAGACTATCGACAAGATTGATCCGATGATCGCAGAGAAGATGGGATTTAAGGAATGCTATCCGGTATCCGGACAGACCTATTCCCGTAAGGTAGATACACGTGTTGCCAATATTCTTGCAGGAATTGCAGCAAGTGCACACAAGATGTCCAATGATATCCGCCTTCTTCAGCATCTGAAGGAAGTAGAAGAACCATTTGAGAAATCTCAGATCGGCTCCTCCGCAATGGCGTATAAGAGAAATCCTATGAGAAGTGAGCGTATTGCTTCCCTTTCCAGATATGTAATGGTAGATGCCCTTAACCCGGCGATCACATCTGCAACTCAGTGGTTTGAGAGAACTCTGGATGACTCTGCAAATAAGCGTCTGAGTATTCCGGAAGGTTTCCTTGCTATTGACGGAATCCTTGACCTCTGTCTTAATGTTGTAGATGGATTGGTTGTTTATCCGAAGGTTATCGAGAAACATATGATGGCAGAGCTTCCGTTCATGGCTACAGAGAATATCATGATGGATGCTGTAAAAGCAGGCGGTGACCGTCAGGAACTTCATGAGCGTATCCGTGAGCTTTCCATGGAAGCCGGAAAGACTGTCAAGGTAGAAGGCAAAGATAATAATCTGCTGGAACTGATCGCAGCAGATCCTGCATTCAACCTTTCTCTGGAAGATCTGCAGAGATCCATGGATCCGAAGAAATATATCGGACGTGCCAAAGAGCAGACAGAGAGATTTGTAAATACAGTAGTTCAGCCGATCCTCGATTCCCATAAGGAACTTCTGGGAGTGAAAGCTGAGATCAATGTCTGATCAGTAAATACTTAACATAACGGTTTGGAATATTACAGAATCTGATATAAAGATAATAAGCGTTGCTGTTTCCTGATGATATCCGGCAGGTCATTCTGCAAGGTCGGGTAAACAGTAATCAGTAAATACAGGAGGAATTATATAATGGTAAAAGCAGTTGTTGGTGCTAACTGGGGAGATGAAGGTAAAGGTAAGATTACCGATATGCTCGCTGAGAAGGCTGATATTATCGTAAGATTTCAGGGTGGTGCAAATGCAGGTCATACAATCGTAAATAACTATGGTAAATTTGCCCTTCATACTCTGCCGTCAGGTGTGTTTTATGATCATACTACAAGTGTGATCGGCAACGGTGTTGCACTGAATATCCCGGTATTTTTCAAAGAGTACAATGAAGTGGTAAGCAGAGGTGTTCCGGCTCCGAAGATCCTTATCTCCGAGAGAGCACAGATGGTTATGCCATACCATATTCTTTTTGACCAGTATGAGGAAGAACGTCTGGGCGGCAAATCTTTCGGATCTACCAAGTCAGGTATTGCTCCGTTCTACTCAGACAAATATGCAAAGATTGGTTTCCAGGTAAGTGAACTTTTTGATGAAGAACATCTGAAAGAAAAACTTGCAAGTGTATGTGCGACAAAGAATGTTCTTCTTGAACATTTATATCACAAACCGCTTCTTAATGTGGATGAATTATTTGCTGAACTTATGGAATATAAGAAAATGGTTGAACCATATGTATGTGACGTATCCCTGTATCTGTGGAACGCATTAAAAGAAGGTAAAGAAGTTCTTCTTGAGGGACAGCTTGGTTCTCTGAAAGACCCGGATCATGGAATTTATCCGATGGTTACATCTTCCTCTACCCTGGCAGGATATGGTGCAGTAGGAGCAGGTCTTCCACCATATGAGATCAAACAGATTGTTACTGTATGCAAGGCATACTCCAGTGCAGTAGGAGCAGGTGCATTTGTTTCTGAAATCTTTGGCGATGAAGCAGATGAACTGAGAAGACGTGGCGGTGACGGCGGTGAATTTGGTGCTACTACAGGCCGTCCAAGACGTATGGGATGGTTTGACTGTGTTGCTTCCAAATACGGATGCCGTCTTCAGGGAGCTACAGATGTTGCTTTCACAGTTCTTGATGTTCTTGGATATCTGGATGAAATTCCGGTCTGCACAGGATATGAGATTGATGGAAAAGTAACAACAGAATTTCCGACAACTACACTGCTTGAGAAAGCAAAACCGGTTCTGGAGACTCTGCCGGGATGGAAATGCGACATCCGCGGAATCAAAAAATATGAAGATCTGCCGGAGAACTGCAGAAAGTATGTTGAGTTCGTTGAGAAACATATCGGATTCCCGATTACTATGATCTCCAATGGCCCGGGACGTGACGATATCATCTACAGAAATAAATAATAAAGATAAATTTATCTGTCTGATCGGCAGACGGTAAATAAGACTATACGCCGGGGAATTTCTCCGGCGTGTCTTTTATATAACTGGAGGCTTATGAAAAAAGATAATAATAAGATAAAAAAAATCGGGGCATGGATCGCAATCATAATCCTGCTTCTTGCATGTTGTATGCCGATGATTTTTGCATTCGGGAATGGAGAAGATTCGCAGGTCTATTTTAAAGCCTCGCTTGCAGTGGCGATCATGGTTCCCATCATGGCTTATGCAATATGGATGGTTTATAAATTACTGAACAGGAATAAAAAGGTGGTGGATTCGGATATGGAGAATATTATTTTTGACGTTGGACAGGTTCTTGTAAAATATGACTGGGAGACCTATCTGGACAGTTTTGGTTTTCCGAAGGAAGAGCGTGATAAAATTGCGGAAGTGGTATTTCAGAGCAATACCTGGAATGAGAGAGACAGAAGCAGCGAGACTGAGCAATATTATGTAGATCAGATGGTAAAAGCTGCACCGGAGTACGAAAAGGATATCCGGGAGGTAATGCGCCGTTCTGACGAGACAATTGAGAAAACAGATTATGCGGAAACCTGGGTGAGATATCTGAAAGATAAAGGATATCATGTTTATATTCTTTCCAATTATGCAACTGACACACTGGAGAGAACGGAGGATAAACTTACGTTTCTTAAATATGTAGACGGAGCAGTGTTCTCCTGTCAGGTGAAGCAGATCAAACCGGAACCGGAAATTTACAAAACCCTGCTCGGACGCTACCATCTTGACCCGGAGAAATCCGTATTTCTGGATGACAGAGCAGAGAACTGTGAGGCAGCCAGAAAACAGGGAATCCATGCAATTCAGTTTAAATCTTTTAAACAGGCAGCAGCAGAACTGGAGAAACTGGGCGTCAATTAAAATTGTTACTGTTCACTCCGTTCTCAGTAACATAGCCAAAATTCATTCTAGTACAGCGTTTCGTAAATAACTATACCAATCGCGTAGGATGCGGATTCGAGTGTGCTGGTATAAAAACGCAGGCGTAGCGGGCTACGCTGAGGCTTTTAGACCTGTGCAATCGGATTCGCAGACAAGTGAGTGGTATAGTTATTTCGAAAACGATGTACTAGATTGCCTGCGGCAATGGAATTTTGGCTTGTATGTCTCGGGATAGTGGTGTGTGAACAGTAACTTAAAATTCACTAAAAATACAAAGAATATCATTTGTATTTTTAACTGAAAGATGATATAATAATAAAGCTTGTGGAAGGAATATTTTCCATATGTTTCCGCACAGGCATAATACCTATGAAATATTGGAAAAGAGGATTAAAGGAAATGAGCGATAAAACAATCTTAGAGCAGTGGCGTGCCATCGCCTATGACCAGCAGGCAGACCGTAATAAACTTCAGAGATTTTGGGCAAATTATTTTAATATTGAAAAAGGAATTTATGAGCAGCTTCTTAGCAACCCGGATGAGGTAGTAACCGGTACAGTTAAGGAACTGGCTGAAAAATATGGACAGGAAGTTCTGACAATGGTTGGTTTTCTTGATGGAATCAATGACAGTCTGAAGATTCCGAATCCGATTGAGACAATGGATGAGAACACAAAGGTTTCTCTGTGCTTCGATAAAGAACTTCTTTATAAGAATATGGTAGATGCAAGAGCTGACTGGCTGTATGAACTGCCACAGTGGGATGAGATCTTTACACCGGAGAAGAGAAAAGAACTTTATCTTGAGCAGAAGAAATCAGGAACAGTTGTCAAAGCAAAGAAAATCGGACGTAATGATCCTTGTCCTTGCGGAAGCGGCAAGAAATATAAATATTGCTGCGGTAAGAATGCGTAAGCATCCAAATCTGGAATATATTATCGTGCTTGGTGCCCATGTAGAAGGCACCCGGCTTACAAAAGCCCTTCTGGAACGTACCAGGAGGGCTTTACAGTATATGGAAGAGAATCCCGAGACTAAGGCTGTTCTGTCCGGAGGAAAAGGGGACGGAGAATCTATCACAGAAGCTCAGGCAATGTGCAATTATCTTGTGGAACATGGAATTGACAGAGAACGACTGATCCTGGAAGAGAAATCTACCAGCACAACAGAGAATCTGAAGTTCAGTCTGGGAATGATCGGACTGAATCATTCGGTGGGCATTGTCACCAATAATTTTCATGTTTTCCGGGGAACGGCCATAGGAAAGAAATGTGGATGCAGAGAAATTTATCCCATTCCTTCCAGATACCGTTCATGGAGACTTCTGATATATATTCCAAGAGAAATCCTGGCAATCATCAAAGATAAGCTGATGGGAAATATGTGACTGTTATGCGAATCACTATTTGACAGAGAAATATTTTTCCTTAATAACAGAAACCGGCATTTCCTGTCCGGTCCAGATCTGGAAAGCTTTAGCCCCCTGATGAAGAAGCATATACATGCCATTAAAGGTCTGGCATCCGGCTGCTTTAGCCTCTCTGAGCAGTCGGGTTTCCTGTGGCTCATAGACAACATCTGCCACTACAAGCTCAGGATGGAACAGAGATGTATCTTTGATGATGGTATCGTCAATATCCGGAACCATGCCTACAGAGGTTGCATTGATCAGCAGATAACTCTGTGCAATGGAATCTCGCAATGCAGTATGATCATCATTGTCGAAGAGGCAGACCTGACAACCTGTTTTAGCAGAGAGATTCTCAGCGAATTTCTGTGTGCGATTCCAGTATCTGCTGGTGCGGCGGGCAAAAATATGTACGGAAGCCGCACCGTCCAGGGCAGACTGTGCACAGATGGCCATCGAAGCTCCTCCTACTCCCATGACAGTTATATTTTTACCGGTAATATCATGTCCCGCATCACGTACAGATTGCATAAAACCGTACCCGTCTGTATTGTATCCGATTAACTTTCCGTTATCGTTCAGTACAGTATTGACAGCACCGATCAGTTGGGCTTCAGGGGAAAGATCATCCAATAATTCTACAATTTTATTCTTATTCGGCATGGTAAGGTTGAAACCGCGAATGCCGCAAGTCTTTAATCCTGCAACTGCTGCAGGAAGAGTTTCTTCATTTACATCAAAACATAAATATACATAGTCAAGCCCGAGAAGGCGAAATGATTCATTATGCATCAAAGGGGAAATGCTGTGTGCCACCGGGCTTCCTAAAAGCGCGGTAAGACCTGTGTGTCCGGTAATATTATTCATGTTAAAATCCTCCAGTCTGTTTTGTAGCAGAGACATAAAATACTGTCTGAATTGTGACAGTATAGAAGATGCCCTTCTAAAACATAGAAATTATCTATCATTTTATTCTAACTTCAATTATATGTCAATACATGTTCATTTTGGTTTATATGATAAAAACTGTCGATTTAGTGCGACAAATAATAAGACATAATTCCTCCGTTTTGACAAAATCCGCATACTTTATCACGTATAATGAATCTCACTTACCGAAGTGAAGGAGAAGTCAGAGGCAGTATCAGACGGAGGGAAGGAAATGCATTACGAAATATACATAGATGTAGTTTTTTTCACAAATCTCCTGATAGATTACATATTGATCAGATTTACAGGAATATTATTCCGATGTGGAAGAAGCAGAAAAAGAGCTCTTCTGGGAGCTGCTGCAGGTGCGGTGTTTTCCTGCTGGATCATTTATCTGCAATCTTTTCTGAAGTCTGGGATTTTTCTTCCGGCACTTGTCCTGCTGCATGGTGGCTGTGCTGCAGGAATGCTTGTGATCGGATGTAATCTGAAAAGGGGAAGTCTGCTGCTTAAAGCAATACTTACACTGTATTTTGCCGCATTTCTGTGTGGAGGGTTCTGGGAAGTGATCGTCAGTGATAAGTTGACAGTCAAAATGTTTCTGATCCTTGCAGCAGCAACGTGGTCCGGCATTACAGCGTTGTCATATCTGATGGATTCCATGAGAATACGGACAAAGAATATCTATCCGATAACCATATACTATAAAGGATGTGGATATTCTTTTCAAGGATTTTATGATTCCGGAAATCTGCTTATGGATTCTGTAAACGGAAAACCTGTATCTGTAGGGACAGAAAAAGTTTTATCTGAAATATGTTCAGAAGAAACCGTAAGCTGTTTAAAACACCTGAAAGAAAATCCCGGAGAGTCTGGGAAACCGGGAACTGCCGGGCTTCATCCACATTTTACTTTTTTTCACAGTATAGGAAAAGAACAGGGGATGATGCTGGCTGTTACTTTTGAGAGACTCTGCATTCAGACTCCAGCAGAGGTTGTCTGCATAGACAATCCGGTATTTGCATTTTCATTTGAAACATCCGCTTTTGGTAAGGAATACGAGGTACTTTTGAATTCCAGATTACTTTAACGGGAGGGGTTGTGACTATGAGCTGTTATCCATTACAGGTAGTGTCAAGAATGGTGATGAACCGTTCAGGAGAAGTTTTTTATATTGGTGGAAATGATGTGCTGCCGGCACCACTGGAGCCGAAGCGTGAGGCGTTTATACTGCAGAAGCTTGGAACAGGGCAGGAAGAAGAAGCGAAGTCTGTTCTGATCGAACATAATTTAAGGCTTGTGGTGTATATTGCAAAGAAGTTTGATAACACAGGAGTCGGGGTGGAGGATCTGATCTCAATCGGAACGATTGGGCTGATCAAGGCGATCAATACCTTTAATCCTGTAAAAAACATCAAGCTTGCCACTTATGCATCCAGATGTATAGAGAATGAGATCCTGATGTATCTTCGCCGCAACAGTAAGACAAAGATGGAAGTGTCCATAGACGAACCGCTGAACGTAGACTGGGATGGAAATGAACTCCTGCTTTCTGATATTCTGGGAACTGATGAGGATGTGATTTCAAGACGTCTGGAAGATGAAGTGGAGATTTCGTTGTTATCAAAGGCAATTAGAAAGCTTTCACCGCGTGAGCAGACGATCATCCGCCTTAGATTTGGTCTGGGAAAGGAGAATGCTGCAGAGAAAACACAGAAAGAGGTTGCAGACCTTCTGGGAATTTCTCAATCATATATTTCCAGGTTGGAAAAAAGGATCATGAAGAGATTGAAAAAGGAAATTGTGAAATATGAATAGACGTAATTGGGGAATGTAGTATAATGATATAAAGGATAGTAACTATTCAGCAATCCGACTGTAACTGTGAAAGCACTGAACGGTTATAATATAAGCAAACTGTGGGAACTGTTTTGCAGTGGGCGATTCACAGATATCAAGTCGGGGAAAGAAAAAAGGACAGAAGAGAAAAGTGAAGTTAAATAAAATACAGACAGAAAAAAACAAAGATAAAACTCTGAGGCAGGATACAGAAAGCTGCATACTGGCAGATTGCAGTTTATGTCCGAGAAATTGCCATGTAGACAGAACAGCCGGAAAAACCGGATACTGTGGAATGAATCAGAAGGTTAAGATTGCAAGGGCAGCTTTGCATATGTGGGAAGAACCATGTATTTCGGGAACCAGAGGTTCTGGGGCAGTCTTTTTTACAGGATGCAATCTGAGATGCTGTTTCTGCCAGAACCGGGAAATTGCCATTGGTGACAGTGGCCTTGAGATCACTGAGGAAAGACTGGCAGAAATATTCCTGGAACTGCAGGAAAAGGATGCTGCAAATATCAATCTGGTAACCGGAACACATTATATTCCACAGATCATCGCAGCTTTGGACTGTGCAAAGAAGCATGGGCTTAATATTCCGGTTGTCTATAACTGTGGTGGATATGAGAACACAGAGACATTGAAACTTCTGGACGGATATGTGGACATTTATCTTCCGGATTACAAATATGCGGAGAGCGAATTGGCGGTGAAATTTTCACATGCGAATGATTATCCTGAAAGGGCTATGGAAGCAGTTAATGAGATGGTACGCCAGACAGGAATGCCACAGTTTGATGCAGAGGGATATATGAAACGTGGGACTATTGTGAGACATCTTATATTGCCGGGGCATACAAGAAATTCAAAGAAGGTTCTGAAACTTTTACATAAGACTTTTGGAAAGCAGATTTATATCAGTATCATGAATCAGTATACGCCGGTTTTTGAGCAGAAAGAATATACAGAACTGAATCGTTGTGTAACCAGAAGAGAATATGAAAAAGTTCTGGACTATGCATTTGAGCTTGGGATTGAAAATGGATTTTTTCAAGATGGTGAAACTGCCAGAGAGAGTTTTATTCCTGCGTTTGATTATGAAGGTGTGAGAAAAATGCCATAAAATAAAAAACTCCCATAAATGGAAGGAGGCCGGTACTTTCGTACCGGCGCGTATGAAAAAGAAAAATATTTATAAGAAAGATTCATCATCTTTCTAAAGTTCATTATATCCAATAAATATGAATAAAATATGAATACAGTGTAAAAAAATAAAATTTGTTTTACCAAAATATTTTTAGAATTTCTTCCATGTATCCCTTACAAACAATATCAGTAACGGGAAAATCTCAAGACGTCCTGCCAGCATATCAAAAGTAAGGATAAGCTTTGAAAACCAGGAGAACATGCCGAAGTTTCCGGTAGGTCCTACCAGTTCCAGACCAGGTCCGATATTATTAAAGGTTGCCGCAACCGCCGTAAAATTCGTGATCAGATTGAAATCGTCAAAGGCAATCAGGAATATGGAGGATGCAAAAATCAGCATATATACAATGAAGAAAATATTTGTGGAACGAACAACTTCATGTGGGATGGCTTTGCCGTCCATTTTTATTTTCTTTACCGCATTTGGATGCAGAAAAATATGAAGCTCCTTGCGGACTGTTTTGCAGAGAATCAGGATTCTGGATACTTTAATGCCGCCGCCTGTACTTCCGGCACATGCACCGATAAACATCAGCAGTACCAGGATTGTCCGCGAAATTTCCGGCCAGGTATTAAAATCTGTTGTTGCATATCCGGTTGTTGTGATAATGGAACCAACCTGGAAAGCTGCCTGCTGAAAAGCTTTGGCTGCACTTCCGAAAATATGGTAAATATTGCAGGTGATGATAAGAATTGCAATACCGATGATTCCGAAATAATACCGCACTTCTTCCATTTTAAAAGCCTGAGCAAATTTTTTTGTGATAATGAAAAAGTAAGCATTAAAGTTAACGCCAAATAAAATCATAAATACAGTAATGACTACCTGCAGATATGTACTGTAACTGGCCATGCTGTCATTTTTAATACCAAATCCTCCGGTACCTGCAGTACCGAAAGCTGTACATATGGAGTCAAACAGCGGCATACCACCGACCAGAAGAAGCAGGATCTGGATCACTGTCATTACGAAATAAATAGAATACAGAATTTTGGCAGTTGACTGTACTTTTGGCGCAAGCTTGCTTACAGATGGTCCGGGACTCTCCGCTTTCATAAGATTCATATGATAACCGCCGGTAAGTGGCAGAAGGGAGAGGATGAAAACCAGAACACCCATTCCGCCGATCCAGTGCGTGAAGCTTCTCCACATCAGCATACAATGAGGAAGTGCCTCCACATCGCTGAGAATACTGGCTCCTGTTGTAGTAAAACCCGAAACTGTTTCAAATAATGCATCTACAGGATTTGGAATGCTTCGGCTGATCACAAAGGGGATTGCTCCTATGATACTCAGAACGATCCAGCTTAATGCTACAGTCACGAAACCTTCTTTTGTGTAGAAAGCCTTTCTTGTCGGCTTTTTCCTGGTGAGAGGAAGCCCGATGACCAGGCATAAAGCAATCGTGATCAGAAAAGCTATACCGGAAGTTTCCTGATAGATCAGTGCCGTAATTGCGGGCAGAGCCATAAATACAGCTTCAATTTTCAGAATCATTCCGATGATATAGACAATAATGGAATAGTTCATAATTTGGCTCCTTTATTTTTCCAGAATATCTGTAATATCGCGAAGGCCCTTCTGAGAAGTTACTATGATAACGGTATCTCCGACCTGAATGGTATCCTGGCCTCGGGGAATCTTGACCTGACCATTTCGGTTCAGGTAACCTACAAGGAGGTTTTTCTTCAGGTTCAGTTCAGATAATGGAATGCCTGTTACCGGTGAATTTTCGCGGATGGCAAATTCCAGAGCTTCTGCCTGATTATCCAGGATATGATAAAGGGTTTCAATATTGCTGCCGATGCTGTTCTGCATGGCACGTACATACTGCAGGATATAGTCGGCTGTGATATATTTCGGATAAATGACGCTTCCGATATCAAGGTTATCAATGACATCATCAAAGGCAAGGCGGTTTACCTTGGCAATCAGTTTGGCATTGGAAACTGTTTTGGCAAAGAGTGAAAGGAAAACATTTTCCTCATCCATGTTTGTGAGTGATACAAAAGCCTCTGTGCGTGAGAGTCCCTCTTCCATAAGGAGAGAACGATTGGTTCCGTCTCCGTTAATGATAGTTGCCTCCGGAAGCAGATCACTTAAGGTTTCACAGCGGGACTCATTCTGTTCAATGATCTTAACGGAGATGTTCATATCAAGCAGGGCTTTTGTAAGGTAATAGGAAATGGTTCCTCCGCCGACAATAATGGCGTTTTTTACCTGATTGGTTTTCAGGCCGATCTTTTTGAAAAAGGCTGCTGCATTCACCGGGGAAGCAAGAATGGAAACCATATCTCCGTCGTGGATCACCTGATTACCGCCGGGAATAGATACATGATCCCGGCTTTCTACTGCGCAGAACAAGACGTCGCATTTCAGGGCTTCCGTAATGCGTGAGATTGTCATGCCATCCAGATTAAATTCAGGAAGCACTTTGAATTTCAGCATTTCCACACGACCACGTGCGAAAGTATCGATCTTGATAGCTGAAGGGAAGCGTAAGAGACGGGAAATTTCCTGTGCAGCTGCAAGCTCCGGGTTAATGATCATAGTAACACCCAGACGCTTCTTGATGAAGCTGATCTCTTTGGCATAGATAGGATTGCGGACACGGGCAATCGTCTGGCAATGGCCGGTTTTCTGTGCGATCAGGCAGCAGAGGAGATTCATTTCATCAGAGCCGGTTACGGCAATCAGGATATCTGCATTCTCAATACCTGCTTCCACCAGCGTGTTGATACTTGCACCGTTTCCCACGATACCCATGGCATCAATGTCATCCTGAAGGGAAGTGATCACATTAGAAGAAACGTCTATAAGAGTAATGTCGGATTCTTCTTCCTGAAGCTGTTCTGCCAGGGTACGTCCAACTTTACCGCACCCAACAATAATTATCTGCATAATTCCTCCAATAAGGGGGCTGTCACATAATATCTATGTGAGACAGCCCCTTTTATATCATATTTTTGTTTGTAATTGCTCAATATTTTTGACAATTACTTTTGTGGCTATTAAGCTAAGAATACTATAGCACCACCGGATATATTTGTAAAGCAAATATGAAATTTCTGTGATTTTTAAGATGGAGCGTATTACTGTTCATTCCGTTCTCAGTAACACGCTTCACGATGCTAATCGCATAAATTCGCGCAGTATGTCGCAGGTTTTGGCTGCGTACGTTATTTATTGCTGTTGCATGATGCAGTGCAGGGATTATCAAATCCCGGGGTAAAAGCATAGAAGTTTTTGGCATCAAGTTCTTCCTGAATGGACTGAAGAGCTTCCCCAAATCTCTGGAAATGAACAACTTCTCTGGCACGCAGGAATTTGATGGGATCCGCAATCTCAGGTATATTGCGGACTACTCTGAGAATATTGTCATAAGTAGAACGGGCTTTTTGCTCTGCAGCAAGATCCTCGAACAGATCAGTGATCGGATCACCTTTACTCTGAAATTCACATGCATTAAATGGTACGCCACCTGCTGCCTGTGGCCAGACTCCCACTGTGTGATCGATATAATACGGTCCAAATCCGGATTTCTCAATTTCCTCCATGGAAAGGTCCCGGGTAAGCTGATGTACAATAGTGGATACCATTTCCAGATGACTGAGTTCTTCTGTTCCTATGTCGTTGAGCAAAGCAGAAGTCGTTCGGTTCGGCATGGTAAAACGCTGGGAAAGATAACGCAGGGAAGCGCCAATCTCACCGTCCGGGCCACCGGAGTGCAGTACCCTATAATAGTCCCGCAACCACAGTGTTTATGCGGGTTTGCGGGATTTTCAATTCAGGAAATAATGATGTCAAAAGACATTTTTCCGGATTCCTTATCATATATGATCTGCTCTACAACACTTCTGATCAGATTTCCTTTTTCTTCGTAACCTACGTCTGGATTCTTCAGGACATCCGCAACAGAACGGATCTCTTTCAGGACTTCTTCTGTATTAGGTTGCTCTGACTGTTCTTCCTGTAATAGCTGTGAAAGGGCAGCAGTCAATTCTAATCGGTCTGATACCAGACGGTCCTTATTATTCTTGTATTCCGCCAGAGTATCTACTCCTGCCTCATAAGCCTCTTTGATTCTGCCTTCTCTCATGGCGAGCTTACTGATCTCTCTTTGCAACTGATCAATCTGCAGTGAATGATCAGTCTTTTTCTTTTTACATACATATGTAAATTCTGCTCCATCTAAGATCTGATCAAAATAACTTATCACAGCTTCTTCGGCCTTTTTGACTGATAAAGCAACAGAAGTCTTATGAAATCCCTTTGCGTACTTCCAGCACTGGAAATAAGGACACTTATTATTACCGGTGTAAGAAAGTGTGGCTCCGCAGACAGAGCACTTCAAAAGACCGGATAGCCAGTGCTTGCAGGCAGAGACATTCCGTGCCTTGACCGGGCGTTTCCGGGAAGTGATCAGCTTCTGACGTTTTTCGTACCGTTCCCTGGAAAGACGTACCTCATGGTTTCCTTCAAATTCCACTCCGTTCCAGACAACAGTTCCGCAATAGAAGGGATTTCCAAGAATCCGGTCAACGCTGCGCCGCTCGAAGAGTTTTCCACGTTTTGTCCGGTACCCGAGATCATTGCAACGCCTGGCAATAGCTGTCTCATCTAAGTTCTGATTATCATACAGGTCCATGATATAAGAGACAATGGCATATTCAGCTTCATTAATGATATAAGGTTTTCCATGTCCAACTGCAGTATAGCCAAGACAGGGAGACGTCTGATAGCCTTTTTGCAGGGCTTTTTCTTTCATGCCACGCAAGACCTCACCCGACAATCGAATGGAATAGTATTCATCCATCCATTCGATGATGCGCTCGATCAGGCTGCCAAAAGGTCCCTCGATCAGTGGCTCAGATACACTGATCACGTCTACATTATCCTTCTTGAGCATACTCTTGTATACGATAGACTCTTCCTGGTTACGGGCGAAACGACTGAATTTCCATACCAGGATCACATCAATAGGGTGAGAAGGCTGCTTCGCCAGGGCGATCATCTTCTGAAACTCCGGACGCTTCTGTGCGTGCCGGCCGGAAACACTCTCAGTAAAGATAAAGTCCCCGGAAACAATCATGTCATTCTTCTGGGCATAATCCAGCAAAAGGCGCTTCTGTGCATCAGGAGATAACTCTGTTTGGTCCTCTGTCGAGACACGGATATAGAGAGCTGCTACTTTACTACTCATAAATATCACCTCGGTTTTATAAAATATGTAATTTCAAGTATAAAAATAACAGCCACACAAACGTTCTGATTGTGTAACTGCTCCGAAGATGATACAATATCTTTGCCAAAGTACTGGATCTCTTCGGAGATTCTTGAGCCGTCCCTGCTACCAACAGGGGCGGTTTTTATTATAATAATTCAGAGATCACAATTGATAAATCGGGATATATACATACTGGAATTTCATCGTCGAAAGAATACAATCCGGTACCCGATTCATTTTCAAAATCGTAGACATTTACGATACCTTTCAGGGGATTTATAATCCAATATTCTCTGACTCCGGCCATCCGGTATTTAAATAATTTTATTCCGTAATCTTTACTCTGGGTAGCAGGAGAAACAACCTCAATTACCCAGTCAGGTGCACCATGACAACCTTTTTCATCTACTTTGTCCGGTGAGCAGACAACTGTTAAGTCTGGTTCGACATAGTTCTTGTTATCTTCATTCAGGAACACTGCAAATGGAGAAACATATGGTTTACAGGATCCGCTTTTACTTTTAATATAATTGCGGATAGTAGCATACAGTTCACCGACGATTACCTGATGCCTGGTATTAGGTGGTGCCATCATATAGATCTGTCCATCAATCAGCTCTGCACGTTCACCATCCGGAAGAGCGTAGATGTCATCTATTGTATAAATCCGTTCTTTGGGTAATGGCATAATGAAAACTCCTTTCGTTAATCTATTGAGACAGTTACTTACTATAATTTCTTTAAGTTTTTACGTGGACCTTTTTCAAGTAAAATTTTATATGGTTCCGGCATTTCATAGTTTCCCCAACGTGTGTACAAAACCTCTTTGAGCAAAACTGGATGTAAATATCTCTGAACAACTTCTATTATTTGCTCTGAGAAATTCTTTAAATCAGATATATCTGAAATTGGCATACGAATTTCATTTTTATTTATATCCGGAAGAATCAATAATTTTTGCGTTCCGGATAACGAAATACGGCAAATCCATTTTCTTACATTTTTCTCATACAAAACAGCAGTATAGGATCCTGTATGCTTAAGGCTGATTTTATTCACGTCAACGGTATTCTTCAGGACATCTTTGATTTCAGAAAGAATATCCCAATGTTCGTTTGTTTGTATATTGGGAGCTGATACATTTGAACTGGTAACAGTGGTGTTAAGAGCCGCCTGGATTTTATCAGTCAACAATTCATTTATGTAATCGGTTAGTGCTTTTTCTACAATAGGTCGAAACTTTTCTATCACAGACTGTGTTTTTGCACCTTTATATACTGGCTGAAGAAAAAGCTTGATAAAATCATCAGTCGGATTTTTAAACTGATTTTCGATAAAATTTTTAAATAAACTATTATATTTCAATAATGAAGCAGAGTCCATAATTTCAGAGATATTAAGATTTTGTTTTTTAAATTTATTCAACTGAGAAATTTCTGCATCTTTGATATTAAGAAGATTGATATCTAGGAAAGGCTCTTTATCCATTTTGTTTGTGTCATCTAAATCTGTATAGAACTTATATTCTATACCATTGGTAAGAATGGCAAATTTAGCAGGTGTTGACACGAAATAGCGAAATAACTGAGAACTATGCCGATCTAACTTCTTATTTACAGATTTAGCTTCAATAAGAATGACAGGATCTTTACCCATCAGGATGGCATAATCAACCTTTTCTCCTTTTTTAATTCCAATATCAGCTGTGTATTCCGGACAAAATTCTAAAGGATTAAACACATCATATCCAAGAAGTTGAAAAAAAGGAACAATCAGAGACATTTTTGTAGCCTCTTCGGTTTGAAGAGTATCCTTGATATTTTCAAGACGCTCGGTGTATTTTCTTAATTCATCTTTGAATTCCATAATGGAAATCCTCCCTCTGTAATATAGACAATTTTAATGCAGATTATTTTCCTAACCTCAATTCAATTAATTTTTGATGATATCCAGTTATTCGGGATATCTGTTCAATAGTAAATTCTTTATATTCTTCCAAAAGCGAATCTGGTAATAACAGCTCCGTTCTTTAATCTGCTGATGAAATCATATGTATCACCGCAAATGGTTCGAAATAAATGACATAATTATCAACAACAGCGTATACACCGTATTTAGCATGGTAACACTGAATAGCCTCTTTTAAATATTCCTCCGTAGCATCCAGATATTCAGCCATCTCATAAAGATTCCCACATCCTGCTTCATAAGCACTGATCAGACCGGTAAGTCCAATCTTTAGATTATACCCATAAAGCCGAGCTCGATACTCCTGTTTTCGGCTTTCTGCCTTATTCTGGTCTAAAATGTTTCCGGAGCTGGTGCGATAATGCCCGATTTCTTCGGCAAGCACACAAGATTTTTCTGCTTGTGTTTCTATATCCTTTCGGATTGCTATGCGACTGCCACGGATCAGGCCATCATGTTCAGTAAGAGGTTGTTCTTTAACAAGTAACCCTTCCTGATTGGCAGCAGTCAGTAATTGTTCGTAATTCAATTGGGATCACCCCTTTAGCGATTAAAATAAAACGGTTCTCTTTAAGCTGTTTGCTTGTAGTCAACAACTGCAATTTCAGTCAGCATACCTTTAACTTTTTGAATAATTTCTTCGATTCGCTCAAGTGTTTCACCATTTAAGTATTCTTCCCCGCATTGAGAACACTTTTCACAAGGAACGTTCTTGATAATGATATAGCATCCCTGATAATCAGTCATGTAAGTTGTTGTAGAAGATTCAATATTACCTTTGCAGTAAAAACAAGTCATTATGCGTTCTCCTTTCTAGTCTTGAAATCAGATTCCCATTTATCAAAACTGGGGAAATAAGCTGTTATAAGGAACAAATCCGATTCGTGATTTCCGATGACTACATGAAGATATTTATCTTCGATGCTCATCCCCAGAATTAAACAACTGGGGTAAGGATAATCATCTGGATATTGTTCGATGATTTCTCCATTCATAATACAGGATATTACATCTTTTAAGAATATTCCACGCTGTTCCAGCCTTTTAGCTGCGTGGAGTGTAATACGAATGTTTTTGGGTATACATAGTTTACGCAATTCCAATATATCTAATGCCATATCATTCCTCCCATTCTGAATCATCATTCATAATATCCAGATCATGCTGAACACCCTCAGGAGTCTGTTCTACATCCGTCCTGGCATGAGCTGCAAGAAGATCTTCTTCCATCTGCTGGGTGGAGAGGAGGTTCTTTGAATAAGTTGAAACTTTATTTTTATTGGATGTAGATAATTGATCGTATAAAACTAAAAGATCAATATAGCGTGATATACGTTTAGCTGTTTGCTCCTTATTGTTAGATATTACTGTCATTTCAATGGTTCCTATGGGATCCCCCAATTGAAAAACAAAATCAGAATTCTGGTTTGTTGAGGTATTTTCAGAAGCAAGATTTATTGTTTGCTCATTATCCATCATTTTTAAAAGAGTATCTAGTTCAAGTCCCATTCCAGAAGCAACTTTGGCTATTGAGGGAAGGGTAGGAGAAATAGGCTTGTTATTTCTGGGATTTACATTATTTTCCAGCATTGAAATATATCCTTTGCTGAGCGAACAGTTACTTGCAAATTCACTCATACTTATATTATTTTCTTTTCGATATTTTTTTATGATATCTCCCAGTGTCATTGATACACCACCTTTTCTTTGTTTAGTATATTGTACAATAATGAAAAATAAAAGTCAACGAAATTGTTCAACATACTTGACAAATAATTCGACAAATGATACTATACGAATAGTTCAACATGATGAACAGAAAGGGGGATAGTAAAATGGGATTTAAAATAAGAGAATGTAGAAATGAAATAAATATGTCTCAAGAAGAGTTATCTAAAAAATCTGGTGTATCCAGAACAATCATTTCAGGTTTAGAGAACGGTACAATTACAGTAACAACTACAGAAACATTACTTAGAATTGCACGTGCTATGAATAAAAAGGTTGTGGATATTTTTTTTGAAACATAGTTCAACATGTTGAAAAAACAACAGGCATATCCAGAAAGAGGTGAGATAAATATCAACGATTGTAGTAGCCATAATTGCATCAGCAATTACCGCCAAAATAGTAGCCACCTACTATTTTAAAAAAGTAGATGGCTATGTTAAAGAAATGTGTGAAATGACAAATAAAAATAATGAAAAAACACTGTCTATTGTACACAAACTTCAAAGAAATTCTCTCCCAAAGGAGTAAGACACCCAAAATATTTTTTGATTTCCAGTTTCTTTGGTTTGTTTAGACTCTCTGTTTGTATAGAAAGAATTTTATAATATTCAGTTTCTTTAAAAGACTCATAAATAGAATCGTCCACTAGAGAGGCATCGGTTATTATTTTTATTATTCCTAATCGGTTAAGAGAGGAAATAGAAGAGCAAGCCTGCTCGAGGCTAATTTCTGAAAACGAAGGAATATAAACGTTTGAAATAATGGTATTGAAACTATTGTCACTGTAATCTCTTAAAATATAATCAACTAATGGAAAACTATCTCTAGGATCAAGACTTTTTAAAATTTTAGCGTCCAAAGGACTCATTTGCTTAATAATTTCTGCAAACGATGGATGAACAGCTTGAGTGTATCTGTCATCCATAGACTTAGATATTAAATTTACAAATAGTTTTCGAAGATCTTCTGATTCAATACAGTATTTGGAGTTTTCAAGAGCTTGGGCGGTTGTCTGAATGTTTGGTTCAGTAAGGTTCTCTTCGGGAATAGCTGCGATTGATTGAGATAACTCTTGACCATACAGTTCAAGGTCATGAGCGTATTTCATGCGACGCTTATCAGCGGCTTGAGTAATTCCGCCAAAAACCAAAAACCATAAATCAGAAAATGTTTGACCTATTCCTTGGGTTGGCTTATCCGTGAGATTTTTAACAGCGTTATCAATAGAATCTGGTAACTCAAGTAATTTGATAAGGGAAGAATCTTTATCAGACATAGTTATTACCTTCTTTCTTATGTACTAGGCATGGCAGTGCCTGTAATACCAGAATAGGAGAGCAAAGAGGAAAAGTCAATAGCTGTCAGACCAGAATGAGACAGCATAGGGAAGAGGTGAAGTGAGATGGAAATTCGATCTATAAAAATTGATTTCGACAAAGATATGCTGGAAATCAACGGAAAGAAAGCAGAGAAGCCAGTTATTGTAACTCTCCCAGGGCCTGATGGATGGCCCACACAGAAAATGTTCAACCCGGAAATCAAACCCTATGAAGAGTATGGACGTATCACAGTCACTATCAATAATAAGCTTTGATAAAACGAATGTTATTGGATACAGCATAATCAATCATTTTAATGAAATGACCGTTTATGATTGTTCCACAGATTTCGGAAATATCTTTGCCAGCATTAGACGGAATAGCAATTAAAAGATAATTTCCGGCAGAATCCTTACATTCAGTAAAGTAAGTATCATATCCATTGATATTTATTGAAATAGGTTCCATAAACGATACTCCTTTCTTAGATACTCGGCATGCCAGTGCCTGTAATACAAGAATAGGAGAGAAACAAAGAGAAGTCAACAAAGGCCGTTCGACAAACTGCTTAAATTTTTATAAACAGTAACCCATACATATCATTTCCCATACCATAAAAAAGAGGTGAGGAAGATGTCAGAATTAAAGCTGGTAACAAGAAATATCCGTATTAATGGAATTCAGCATAAAGCCAGTGATATGTCAGAAGAAGAAATCAAATGCCTGCTCATCCAGAGGCAGGATGAACTTCTTCTGAGCATGAATTACGAAAGAAAAGCCGCCGGTTAAGGCGGAGAAAGAAGGACAAGCATTATGAAACAGTACATAATCATAGCCCTCTGCATCCTTGCAGGGAAATATGTGGACATCCCGATCTGGTTTAACATCCTCTTTGGGATATCCGCATACTGGGCGGTAGATCAGTTCAGGAGAGTTCAGGAGAAAGAAACATGTTCAGAGACAAAATAAGAGAGATTCTGGAACTTGTACTCAAAGCTGAAGAAAAGAATATTTATGTGGCATACAATTATGACACAGGCACAAAAGCATTAGCGATTATAACAAACACAAAGGTATTTGGCTTTGAAGACAATGAGTATATGGAAGAATGGTCAGAAGAATGCATTCAGTATCTCAAAAACCTGATCGGGGAGAGAACAGAATGACTGAAGAAGAAAGAATGAGGGAAGTAGAACGGATTTCCAGAAGAACCAAAGAATCCGTCAAGATCCCGCCAGATCAGCAACGAATCATCCGTATTGTTCGATTTAAGAGCGGAAAACTGGTACTTGTATAGGAACGCTGGAAGATGCCATTCGAAATGCAAAACGAATGGAAGACCTCTACGGACCGATCGAACACATAGAATAAAAAAGACTCATGTAACGCAAATACATGAGCCGGGGTGACTTTTGCCACTTGGATATTAAACCTGTAAAAAATATAACATCCAGGTGGCGAAAAGTCAAGATTTAAGCAGGAGAAAACCTGCTATATTTTTAACCTTTTTCAGGGGACAGGAAAGTCCCTTCAGGGCTTGATTAAGGGTATTAAACTTACGACACCGGGGTGACATATGAAGTGTGGATACATAAGAGATACATGGGATTGTGGGGAAACCTTAGAGGTAGAGGAAAAGCATACAGGAAGATATGGTGCAAGGGGGCAGAAGAGGGAGCCGAAGAAGGAACCCACCCCGGAAGACATCATAAGGCAGAATCAATGGAAGCGGGTGAGAGATCTTAGGAGGCTGGTAAAGTGGAACTTCACAACCGGAGACAGCTGGATCACACTCACCTACCAGAAAGACAAGAGGGTAAGCTGGGAAGAGATGATAAAGCATATGCAGAAATTCATAAGAAAGCTTCAGACCAGATATCGGAAATATGGTTGGACCTTAAAGTATATCTGGAGACCACAGATAGGAAAGAGGGGTGCGATCCACATCCATATCCTCTTAAATGCCGAATCAAATACAGAGACCCGGACAGAAAAGATTGTCAGGGAACTTTGGACACATGGGAATCCGAACATGAAAGTGGTATACGACCTGAAGAACGGAGATCTGGCAGAGTACATAGCAACACCTTTACAGGAATGGGAACCGGAAAAAGCAAAAGCATATCATCCGTCCAGAAACCTGATCCGCAAAAAACCGGCCAGAAAAGAAATAAAAAGACGTTCCCTGATAGACAAAGATGGAGTAGTCAGAGAACCCAAAGCCCCCAAAGGTTACTATGTGGATCCGGATTCCATCAAAAAAGGGATCAATCCTGTGACAGGATACGCGTACCGCCATTACACACTTGTAAAGATAGACAGGAGGATTTGAAGATGGACCAGAAAATGGCAAGAGTAGATATTTCCCTTATCGTCAGTGATAAAAGCGCAAGGATAAAGAAAGGCAGGTGCGTATACATCATTGCCAGCCAGGATTTTCCAAAAGGTCCGGGAAATCCGATCAGCGGCAGAGAAGAAGCAGAAGATACCACACCACACCGCCTTGTCATGCTGGGACTGATCGCTGCCCTGAAAAGAATACGCAGACCGTCCCTGATCACAATCCATACAACCTGCCAATATCTTGCAAATGGTCATAAGAACCTTAACGTATGGAAGACAAACGGATGGAAAAGAAGCGGGGACCGGGAATTAAAAAATGCAGACCTCTGGCAGGAGATAGATAAACAGCTCAGCGGTCATGCAGTAAGATTCCAGACGGAATTTTAACACAAGGAGAGGAGAACACAATGTTTGATAAATTTGGAGAAATGAATTCATACACAGAGATCAATGAACTGGCAGCCAATCTTCTGCAGGAAGGAGATCTGGACAGCTTAAAAGAACTGGCAAAGGAAAACGGCATTCCGGATGATTATGTAGAGATGTATCTGGAAGAAGCCATCCCATCCCTCTGCGATTCCACATCTGCAGCTATTGGCAAAATCGATGTGGAATGCACGAAACTAAAACCCAAGGAACTGATGCTGGACTGGGTAGAGTACATCAAGGGACTTTGTATGGAGAATGAGATGATCGCCCACCAGGTCCGCAAGAAAGGAAAGACTCTGCAGGGATGCATGGTGGTTCTGCTGGAATATTCTTTTAAAAACCAGATCACAGTAGATAAAGCGATCATAAAGGCAGCAGGAGTCAGTGCCGGTAAGGTGACATTTGGAGTTCCCGGTATGGCAAAAGCCAAGGAGCTGATCCGGGATTACTACATGGGAGGGGCAAAGGCATGAAGCGGACAAAATTATTACGCTGCATCCCATGTACAGTTCCAAAAGTAAAAGATTCCGACAGCGTGATCGCTGCAAGCCAGCTTCTTGAGGCGGACGGAGAGCGGGCAGTAGAGATCAGCCTGTTCGTCAAAGGAGAACTGAAAGCCCGGTATTTTGCAGATAAAAAGAACCACAGTACATGGGTAAATGAAACATGGACAACCTGCGGGCTCAAAAATGTACTCAGACTTTGCATGGGCCAGCCGGTTTTGAAAAACGATTTTTACCACGGCTCCCCGGATATGGAATGGGCCGCACAGGAAGACAGGGACAGGGTATATAACTTTCTGGATACCTACAGCATTGGCAGTTACGAGACTACAGTGAATGAAACAAAAAGAGACCTGGCATACATCCGGAAGCAGGAAAGAATCAATGAAATGATGACAGAAGTCCCCTGTGTGCCGGAGGAAGCAGAGAAGTGGGTAGAAGATAAACTATTTCCGGGAAACATCCTGTTTTTTAAGAAAGAAGAGAACCGGACTACATTCAACTGTACTGCCTGCGGTTATGCCGGCTGGAGAAAAAACGGATGGAAGCATGGAGAAAAAACCATATGCCCGAAATGCAAGGCACCGGTAACGACAAACAGCAGACAGGAGGAAAAGACAGCCAAAGCCATGGTAACCATTCTACAGCAATATGACAAAAAGTGGGTGGAGCGTCAGTTTCGGGCAGTCTGCAGATGGACAGCAGGGAAGAAAGAAATAAAGCTGTCTGAGAGGATCAGAGCTATCATGCCGCTGAGGGAAACCTGGGGAAAAGTGTGGTACGGCACGATTCCGGAAGCGGATGAGTTCACACAGGAATTCTGGGACAAACCACATGGAAAGAGATTTGTTCCGTCATACCTGTATCCCGGAAATCTTCCGGAAGTGTTAAAAGCCGGAGGACTGGAACACAGCGGAATGGATATCCTTGCAAATGCAGGCATGAAATTCAACGTAAACATCTATATCATATCCTTCCACAACCACCCTTATCTGGAATATCTGACAAAAGCCGGTCTGACAAGACTGGCAGCAGATATCGTAAATGGTCACTGGGTAGAGATCAACAGAAACGGAAGGAATCTCAGGGAAGTACTGATGCTGGACGGAAACCACTTAAACAGGCTGAAAACGATAAACGGTGGAGCCGCCATCCTGGGATGGCTCAGGTACGAACAGGACAATGACATCCGGATTACACAGGAAAGCTTGGAATGGATTGCCGGAAAGAATTTAAAAATAAGTGACTGCCAGGATATCCTTAATGAACTTGAAAGCGTGAACCGGATGGTCAACTATCTGAAGAAACAGAAAATAGCTCCAAGTAAATCTACGATCATATGGAGAGACTACCTGCGTATGGCAAGAGAAGAGGGATACGATACCACTGACGACATTGTGAGACTTCCAAAGGATTTAAAGGCTAGGCACGATCAGCTGGTAGAAGTGAGAAATCAGAGAAAAGATGATAAACGGCTGGAAGGATATAAGAAACTGGATGACCGGATAAAAGAAAGGCTTCCGGACATGAAAGATTACTTCTGGGAAGACCGGGAATACATGATCATACCGGCAGGAACATGCAAAGAACTGATGGACGAAGGAAGAACCCTTCACCATTGCGTGGGAAGCAGTGACACCTACATGAGAAAGATGGCAGATGACGTCAGCTGGATCCTGTTCCTGCGAAGAAAATCAGAACTGGAAAAGCCCTACTACACCATAGAAATCAGTCTGAAGGACGACCATATCATCCAGTTCTATTCAAAATATGACCGACAGCCGGATAAAGAGACCATCAATGGTATCCTGAACCGGTATAAACGGAGCATCCGAAAAAAGAAGATAAAAATTCAGGTACCGGCAGCAGGCATAGCATAAGGAGGATACTATGGAATATATGCAGTTAAGTATGGATGACTATATCCAGAGCAAGAATGAGATCAAACAGGAATTGGGAGGGATCGTAAAAAGCTTCGTGCGGATCGGATGGCAGCTGACCCGTATAGATAAGTCAGGAGCCTATAAACACGATGGATACAACACCATTGCAGAATTTGCCAGAACAGAATATGGCATGAATCCATCAGGAGTCAGCCGTTTCATGAAAGTATATGAGAAATATTCCGTTCCGGGAGATACACCGGAGCTTAAGGAACAGTACAGGGAATTCAAATTCAATAACCTGGTAGAAATGCTCCAGCTTCCGGAAGAAGACCAACAGATCTTTCATCCGGAGGATAAAAGAGAGGACATCCGCGAATTAAAAGACTTCAACAAAGAAAATGAAAGTAATCCGATGAATCTCTTAGATTGGAAATCTGCACAGAGTACAGAGGACAAGCTCCACGCCACGATCCAGGAATTCTTCCGGGAAAAGACAGGAATCCTCAATGCCCTGTACAGCAGTGAGGCATACCAGTCCGGAAACATCAAGGAAATGGCACAGATCGTCAACCCTGGTGACAGCATGAGTTATCGAAAAGGAACGGTCTTCTTAATGTTCCATCAGGAAGATATCACAGTCAAGATATTCAATGAAGAGATGAGGAATATCTCCTGGGACCAGTTTTTTACATATACACAGGAGATATTTGCGGAAGCGGCAGCAGGAGCGGAGACATATGAGAATTATTTTGGGATTCCAGAGGAAACTCATGACTCAACGCCCAAAGAGATTCCGAAACCTACGCCAAAACTCGTATCGAATCCGATACCCGAACACGATGTTCGCCCTGAACCGGAAATTGCGCTGGCGCAACAGCCAGAATCGGTGGAGAATGTGGAAAAAACTGTGGATAACCATGAAGAAGGTCAAAAAACAGCAGTTCCAGAAAAAGAGGACTCTACATCAGGAAAACCTAAAGCAGATTCCTATTCTGAAACACCAGAATCTCAGCCGGAAAACATAGAAAAAAGTCAAGAAACAGCACTTCCAGAGCCGGAACCACAGATTCCAGGCCAGGACAGCATTGAAAACCATCCGGAATATATGCCAGAACCGGAAGAACAGCCAGAAAGCAATCTGAAACCAGAATTGCAGGAAGACCATCTCGGTGAGGCCAACGAAATGGTGACGGAAGAACTGGAAATTGCGCCGGCGCAATCCGGATCAGAGCCGCCTGCAGCAGAACCTAAGACCAGAAAAGAGTATATAGATACGTTAACAGTTTATGGAACAGCTGAGTATATAGCAAGAGCTATGCGGCAGTTCGCAAACAAAACCTACAGCACGCTTCTGGATCCTGCGTTCTGGGAAACATGGCTAAACGGAAAAGTAGACCATAACGGAAGACCCTGGGAAGATTAAGGGTGCCCTAAAATTCACATAGATACATCCTTCCTGTGTGAGCCTGTCAGATCACAGGAAGGGGAAAGGAGAAAAATGAATCTCAGACAGAAAAAGAAATTATTTAGAAAAGTAACCGGTCAGAATCCTCCGGGATGGATGCATTACAGTAGCCGCCGGTTCCATGATTTTCTTTGCAAACCCTGGGGCGGTCTGGCAGAGCTGAAGAAACAGGCAGCCACCAGAGCAGTAGAAGACTTTAACTGGAATATTTCAAGGAGAAATGAATGGATAAGATCGTCACATCGATACAGGAGATAAATTTAGAGGACATCAGATTCCCAATCATTGCAGTATTTGAACACCCGGAAGATTATCCGACGAAATCTGTAGACAGAATATTTGAATTAACCAAACCAACAGATACCGTGATCGTAAAAGATATACTGGAAGAACTACAGAAAGATATTCAGACACGCTGGATAGGGATATTCTTCCAGAGAACAGAATTTGATGTACCGTCAATGAAAGGATGCTGGGTATGAATCAGGAAGGATTATTATTCCCAAAAGGAACCATTAGAAAAAAACGAAAGAAGCACCACAAAAGTATCATAGACAGAGATGCAAAAGGTCAGTGCTTCATCTGCGGAAAAACAGGTTATACAGAACGCCATCACATCTATGGCAGTGCAAATCGCAAATACTCCGAGCAATATGGCTTAACCGTATATCTTTGCCCGGAATGCCACAGGACTTCAGAGATTGCCGTACATAGAAACAAGGAAGTTCGAACCACCTTGCAGCGGATCGGCCAAAGAACATTCGAAAAGAAGTGCGGCAGCAGGGAAGAATTTGTAAAACTATTTGGTAAAAACTATCTGGAGGATGAAAATGAGCACAAGAGCAGAAATATGTAAACATAGTACAGGACACATCGGAGCTGTAGCAGTATACACCCGTCCCACCTGTCCGAACATGCACATCATCAAAGGCAAATATGTTACGGCCAGAACGAACTGCAAGGAATGCAGATTCTATGAGGAGAGGAAATGAATTTATGTGAAATCACAGACATAAAGACAGGAAAGACTATAGAACCGGCGGTTACGCTGAAACAGGCAGCAGAAAGACTGAAGTGTTCCGGAAGTGCAGTATCAGGAGCTTATTATGGAAATTATGCAATTGGTCATAGATATGCAATAGAAGCGGTAGATACAGCCATTGCAAAACAGGATTCAATATGGACCGAATGGGAAATGCGAAGAAACTGGTTTTTAAAATTATGTGGGAGGACATAAGAATGACAGGAAAGAACAAAGAAGGCTATCCGGATCCGACAGCCAGCAAAGCAATCCGGGCAGCAGATCATATGCCAGAGCATACATATAGAGATTATTGCATACTCAGAGCAATGGCATACCGCATGGGATTAAAGATAACCAGGATAAAAGATTTAGAATCTGGAAAGGAATGGAGCCGATAAAAAAGAAGGAGGCCGGGAACTATCAAAAGCTCCCGGCTAAAAGTATGAAAAAGAAAAAGTTTTATTTGCAATTACTCTTTGCTCTGTACAGGTAATAATATACCCAGAAAATGTGAGCAATATGTGATACAGATTTGAAGAATTTGTGAAAGGGGAGCGATACCGATGGACAAGAATATCCTGGAACAGTACATAGAATTAAAAGGGGAAATACAGGATCTGCAAGACAGGATAGACAAAGATGAACGCAGACTTGTGAAAATAGAAAAAGAAGGCGTAGTGTCTGATACAGTAAAAGGAACCAGAAGTAATGGAACTTTTGGCTCAATCAAAATCACCGGCTATCCGTTTCCTGAATGTGATCGGGTAAAAGGCATGATAAAGAAAAGAGTAGCAAAACTGCATATTTTAGAGGATGATCTTTTAAATGCAATAAATGAAGTAGATGATTTTATTGAGAAGATTCCCGAAAGTGATCTTAGAATGATGTTTCGTTTTAAATATTTAGATGATATGACCTGGGCAGCAGTTGCCATAAATATGAATTACCGCTTTCCGAAGAAAAGAATTAAATATACGGAAGATAGCTGCCGAAAACGCCATAACAGATATTTGGAAAAAAATTGTAAATATTAAAAATGTCCGGTCATGTCCACTTTCTCTATGGTACTATGTAAACTGAACTCAGTGGAAGATCATACAGAGTTCTCCTTCCATTAGATGACTGCCAGTACCCACCTGGCAGATTACCAGAACATCTCACCGAGAGGGAGTGAGCGTGAGCCATTGAGCTGCAGGTTCGAATCCTGATGTTCTGCTTTTCCTATGGAGAAATTCAAACCACATACATTTTTTTAAAACGTCCTGTAGAAATATGGGACGTTTTATTGTTGCGCTTGCCTTATACATAATCGAAAATACGAAAAAATATTTCCAAATGCGGGTTGACAAATTAACCTTTATAGGTTAATATTAAAATGCGATATAGGAAAGGGCGAAGGTGAAGCACTATGATTAATAATTTTGGTAAGTTCTGCAGGAAACTCAGGATAGATAAAAGCGAACTCCTGTATGATATGGCAAAAACATTGGGAGTTTCATCTGCATTTTTATCCAAGGTCGAAAACGGAAAGAAAAAACCGCCGAGAGAGTGGAGAGAAATCCTCATAAGTAACTATGATTTAGATAGAAATCAGATTCGTGAATTGGATCGTTGCATGTATGAGGCGCAAAATTATGATAGCATAGACATAAGTGGAATGAATGATAATGACCGAATGATGATGCTTTCATTTGCGAGAAAATTTAACAATATTGACAAGAATAAGCTGAGAAGCTTTTTAGAAAGTGAGGCTGATGATGAATGAATGTTGCTGCTGACCCAATGTCAAGAGCAAGTATTAGAAAACTGACAAAAAAACTCCGTGAACTTGCCGGATGTGATAAACGCGAATTTTTTCCAATTGTTCGTTTTATAGAATGGATTTTAGCAAATCCAGACAATGGAATAGATTTGGAAATCGTAGATCCGGACGAAATGCAAGATACTTATGGTACAACTAATACTGGAAGTAATATAATGCGTATCAGAAGTGATGTATATGATGGTGCTGTTAAAGGAGATCCAAGACATAGATTTACTTTATGCCATGAGGTAGGACACTATTTTTTACATCAACCAGATTCCGTATCGTTTGCACGTGGAAAAATACCAAGATATAGAGACCCGGAATGGCAGGCGAATACATTTGCAGCGGAGTTAATGGCACCGTATGATCTTGTCAAAAACATGAGTGTTGACGAAATTATGGAGAAATGCGGAATGTCAAAACAGGCAGCAACAATTCAATTTAATGAATATCACAGATGATGTATTGAGCCGAAAGGTTTATACATACAAAAAACCAAGCACCCATTCTTGGAGATGCTTGGCTCTTGCGAAATCTGTATACACAGTTGTTCAACTGGTTACAATTCTCTCTCGACAATTGAATTGTAACACTGCGTATATCCTTTTGCAAGAGTTAATTGCGAAAGGAGAGTGATTTTATGTACATTTTCCGCGCGTGGATTACACGCAAAGATGGTACTCGGGATTACGCCAAGGATCATGGAAAGCGTGCTTTTCGTATCTGGATTGGTCCAGGTCCTGAACCAGAAAAAGAGAAAAATCGATAATTAAATCATTCGAGAAGCATATTTAGCCAGTTGGATATGTTTCTACTTTAAAAACTTTGAAAAAAGGAGTAGAAACATTATGGCAAAGACCAAATCAAGTGTCAGAGGAATTCAGAATAAAAAAATTGTGGTTGTAAAACCATATAAACGAAGTGATGGAGTGAAAGTGAACGGACATAGACGCTCAACTCCAAATTAAATATAATGAGCAAAAGGCATTCTACGTAAAAAATAGAGTGCCTTTTTAGTGCATGCAATTATATTAGGATATTTCTAGCGATATCCAGTAGACTTAATTTAAAAAATATAATATAATAATAGTAAATATATTATTTTAGGAGAAAGATTATGTCAGAGGATGCAAAAACACTTATTTTTAATATTTATGGAGAATTAAAAGAAGGAAATGATCCTGAAAAGATAAGACCGGGAGAAATAGGAATGACAGAAAAACGTTTGATTTCTGCTGGTAGAGAACTCAGAGTAATAGGTTGGTTGCCACATTTTACTGTCACAAAAGATAACAATTCGGGAGTGCAAATATGGTTCATTGGAGAAATAAGTTCGGAAGCAATGGAACAGTTAGATGAGTGGGCAAAAGAATAAAGTTGAAGCAGTCCTTCGGGGCTGCTTTTTCTATACTCAAAAACGAAACGAATGAGAGGCGGTGAGTCTGAGTGACAAAAAAGCAGAAAATATTTGCAGATGAATACCTAATAGACTTAAATGCCACAAGGGCTTACCGGGTAGCATATCCATCTGTAAAGAAAGACGAAACAGCAGCGGCAGCAGCAACCAGAATGTTAAGAAATGTTAAGGTTTCAGCTTATATTCAAGAAAGGATGCAAGAACGCCAGAAACGGACAGAAATCACTCAGGACAGGGTACTGAAAGAACTGGCTGCCATAGCTTTTGCTAAAGCTACAGACTATGCAGAAGTTAAAGACGGGCAGGTAAACATAAAAGACACAGCAAACCTGGATGAGCAGCAGATCAGAGCTATTGCCGGGATAAAAGAGGGCAAATTCGGTATTGAAGTGAAATTAAATAATAAAGAGCAGGCATTGGAACTTCTTGGAAGACACCTTGGAATGTTTAAGGATAAACTGGAAGTATCCGGCTTGGATGAAGAGAAAAAGAAACTGGGAGACATCCTGGAGCAGCTCCGAGGGGGTGGTTAACCTTCATGAGTTCTCAGAGATTAGTATTATCAGATAAATACAAAGCATTTCTACATTGCAGTGCCCCGGTAGAATTTCTTGAAGGAACCTGACTACGGCAGCAGGGAAAACAACAGTAGGACTTTTTAAATTCATGTGTAAGGTTGCCAAATCTCCAAAGAAACTGCATATTCTTGCAGCGGATGATACAGGAACAGCAGAAAAGAATATCATTAATAAAGATTTAGGGATTTTGGATGATTTTGGAATTTTGGTAGAGTACAACGGATCTGGAACAAAAGATGATAAAATTCCCCATTTATTGTTTCATGCCCCGCAAGGCGATAAGACAATATACGTTCTTGGCTATGGCAACAAAAAGAAATGGAAGAAAGCTTTAGGCGGACAGTATGGCTGCCTATATATCGATGAAGTTAATACAGCAGACATCGACTTTGTCCGGGAGGCATCCATGCGTTGCGATTATCTTATGGCAACCCTCAACCCAGATGATCCAACTCTGGATGTATACAAAGAATATATCAATTGCAGCAGACCTTTGCCGGAATGGGCAGACAGCACACCGCAGGAAATAAAAGATGAACTAAGAGAAGAACCAAAACCCGGCTGGGTCCATTGGTTCTTTTCTTTTGACGATAATGCTGGACTTCCGGAAGAAAAGAAGCAGCAGATTATCCAGAATACGCCGAAAGGAACAAAGATCTGGAAAAACAAGATTCAGGGTTTGCGAGGAAAAGCAACAGGATTGATATTCCCGAACTTCAGCAGGAAACAGCATGTCGTTTCAGAGAAATGGATAAAAGCCCAGATGGTAGCAGGAAAGCTGAAATTTAAAAAATTCACCTGTGGCCTGGATACCTCGTACTCTTCAAAGTCTCCGGATACAATCGCAATGATATTCCAGGGAATCACAGAGGACAGGAGATTGATCACACTGGCTGAAAAAGTGTACAGCAATAAGGATCTGGATCAGCCACTTGCTCCTTCCGATACAGCTGTAAAATTCATAGAGTTTTTGGAGAAATGCCGAAAGGATTGGGGATTTGCAAAAGATACCTTTGTTGATTGTGCAGATGCTGCTACGATCACAGAATTGAGAAAGTACAAACGTCTTCATGGCTGTATGTACAACTTTGTAGAATCTTACAAAAGAGTAGAGATTCTGGATAGAATCAAGCTTCAACTTGGATGGATCCAACAGGATTGCTATCTGGTTGTAGATACATGCACCAATCACATAGCTGAATTGGAGAAATATTCCTGGGATGAGGAAAAAGATATCCCGGAAGACCGAAACGACCATACGATCAACTCCCAGCAGTATGGCTGGATCCCATATCGGAATATGATTGGTTTCGAAACGGAGGAAACGAAAAGGTGAAATGGATGGATAAATTAAACGAGAATATAAAGAAGACAGTTCGGAGCTGGCTGAATGTGCTCCCGGCTAATCCATATAATTTCCAGATTAATGAGATACTGGATTTCGAGGGACATGCGATCCGCAACCGAATCTGGTACAGAGGAGACGGAAATGAACTGGAACAGTTCTATCAGCAGAATCAGGAATATGCAGACAGACATAAGTTCTGGGCAAGCAGATGCACTCCTGGAATGGATATGAGAAAGATACATACAGGTCTGCCGGGATTAATCGTACGCACGCTTTCTTCAGCGGTCCTTCCTGATATGGAAGACTTTGAGTTTGAGTCACCGGCTCAGGAACAGCTATGGAAAGATATGGAAAAAGAAAACCGGTTTCGGAAAAAGATAGAAAGCGCTTTGAAAGAAACATTATATATTGGCGATGGAGCCTTTAAAGCAGTCATTGACACAGAACTCAGTGATTACCCGATTATAGAATGGTATCCGGGAGACAAGGTGGAATTTGTTTATCAGAGAGACAGGATCCGCGAAATAGTATTTAAAACTCCGTATCATAAGAAAAGCAGGACATATGTCCTGAATGAAAGATACGGATATGGATACATCATAAATGAATTATATCAGGGAAATAAACTTGTGGACATCAAAACGATTAAGGCCACAGAGAATCTTAAAGACGTTACATTTGATGATTCGGTAATCCTTGCAGAGCCATTTATGATCTACGAATCTGCGAAGTATGAGGGCAGAGGCGGAAGTATTTTTGACGGAAAACTTGATAATTTTGATTCTCTGGATGAAACATGGAGTCAGTGGATGGATGCACTAAGGTCAGGAAGAGCAAAAACTTATGTGCCAGAATGCCTGATACCTCATAATCCGGAAACAGGCGAGCTTGTCAGACCTAATCCTTTCGATAACCGTTATTTTTCTGCAGACGGAGATATGAGAGAAGGACAGCGCAATCAGATTATCACAGAACAGCCTGTTATCCCGCATGAAAGCTATCTGGCATCTTATGTAACTGCGCTGGACCTGTGTCTGCATGGAGTGATCAGCCCGTCAACACTGGGGATCGATACTAAGAAACTGGATAATGCTGAAGCTCAGAGAGAAAAAGAAAAGACAACACTTTACACCAGAAATTCCATCGTAGAAGCAATGCAGGAAACACTTCCGGCCGTGGTAGGGATGTGTATCAATGCAAATAACATTCTTCATGGACAGCAGGTAGAAGAGGTAAATGTAAATATTCCATTTGGAGAATACGCCAACCCTTCTTTTGAGAGCCAGGTGGAAACTGTGACGAAAGCAAAACAGGGTGGAATCATGAGCATTGAACGTTGCGTAGAGGAACTTTATGGCGATAGTCTGGATGAACATTGCAAAGAAGAAGAGATAGCCCGTCTGAAAGCAGAACAGGGCATACAGGATCTGGAAGAACCATCCATCAACATGAAACTTGGTGATTTTGAAGTAGATACAGGAGGTGGATCAGGTGAAGGTTAAAGTAAACAACCGAATATACCGGATGAATAGAGAAGAATACCAGGGACTTCTTAAAATCGCCAAAGAACAGGTCGCACAGGGAATATATGCTATCGAAAGAGAAGATTATGCGGAACTTCGATGTGATCATTGCGACAGCATTACAAAGTTGAAGAAGTTGACACGACAGTTTAAGGCTCAAGGATTCAAGGTATTGTCTAATGGCAAGGATAAATGATGAATACGATATCGGAGCTGCCTTTGAAGCTATAGAGAATGAACTCATAGCATCCATGATCCGCAATATGGAATCTCATAAGCAAGAAGAAATTGGCGAAGACAAACAATGGTCCATGTGGCAGACAGAAATGTTGAAATCCCTGGAAGAATATAAACATAATAATCAAAAGAAATATGGCAAACAGTTTAAGGATATCAATGCAAAGATAGCGGAGCTGATTCGGACTGCAAGAACAGAAGGAAATATGCAGCAGGAGATCACTATTTTGAATGCCATAAAAAAAGGCTTTCCGGCAAATAAAATAAGCAAGGGAGGTACTGCAGAATTTTTTAAACTGAATGATCGGAAGCTGGAAGCTCTGATCAAAGCCACAACAGATGATATGAAGAAAGCAGAAACTGCAGTGCTTCGTATGGCTAATGATCAATATCGGAGAATTATTTATAATGCTCAGGTATATGCCAATACCGGTGCAGGAACCTATGAAAAAGCTGTGGATATGGCAACTAAGGATTTCCTCAAAGCAGGTCTAAACTGCGTGGAATACGCCAATGGTGCCAGACATACCCTTGCAGACTATGCAGATATGGCAATCCGAACAGCAACGAAAAGAGCGTACCTGCAGGGGGAAGGAGAGAAACGCCGGGAATGGGGCGTGTACACAGTGATTATCAATAAACGCGGCAGTGGCTGCCCTTGCTCTTTGTGTGTCCCATTCGTGGGAAAAGTCATGATTGATGATGTATGGAGCGGAGGTCCGAAAGACGGAGTATCTCCCGTTACAGGAATTAAGTATCCGCTGATAAGTGCTGCCATAGTAGCTGGACTTTACCATCCCCGATGCCGTGACAGCCATACAACCTACATTGAAGGAGTCAATACTCCACCCGATGGGAAATATACCAGAGAAGAGCTCAACAACCTTGCAGAGAAAAACGCTAGGCGGGAACGTCAGCAATATGCCGAACGCCAGGAAAAGAAATATAATAGGCTGTCACAATTCTCTCTGGATCCGGAGAACCAACAGGTGTATGGACAAAAACAAAAAGAGTGGCAACATGTAAGAATGAAGACTGGTAATATGGACAGCCAGGAATATGCAGAATCAAAAAGACCACTTGTGGATTTCCACGCAGTTCCGCAGAGTCAGATTGTCAGCCTTCTTCGTACAGAATCACAGGATTGGATTGATCGTTTATCAGAAAAAGAAAAACATGCGATTGAAAAATACACGTTCAATTCTGGCGATCAAAAGCCGGATCGATTCTTTGAACGGCTTAATGCTATGCTTCGTGGAGATATAGCAGAAGATAAAAAACTTAGAGAGTATGCAGAAACAATATCAGGTGCATTGAAAAAGAGTAAGATTCAGCATGATGTTATTACATATAGAAATCTGGACATACCACTTTATGATGAATTTGAAGTAAATGATCTGGTCACGGAAGGACAGTTTATCAGTACTTCGGTGACTCAAGGAGCTGCGTTGAACAAATCATATAAAATTTTGATATATGTACCAAAAGGCAGCAAAGGAGCATATATTGAAAGGATAAGCAGATATCCTAAGCAAAGAGAGTTATTGCTTGACAAGGACACTATATTCAGAGTAGTATCAAAGAAAGAAAAAGAAATAGAATTGCAGGTGATCGTATGAAGATGAAATCAAAGGAAAAGAAAGCCTATAAAGACTTTCAGGACAGAGTGGCAATGCCGGGTAAACCAAGAAAGCTTACAGAAGAAGAAATTAAGAAATTGAAAAAAGAAGGACGTATTTAGTACCACCAGTCAGAAATGGCCGGTGGTATTTTTATACTCTTTTTTAAAATTGCGCCGGCGCAACAGAGGGAGGTGAGAACATGAAAATCGAAGTGATCCATAATTTCTACGATAAAGAAAACAACTTGAAGCTTCGAAAGGTCGGAGACAAATATTCGGTATCAAAAGAAAGAGGGAAATATCTCATAGCATTAAAAGTGGCTAAAGAGATCCCGGAACAGAAAGGCGGTGATCCAGAATCTCCCGCTGAGGCGTAGGGTGAAACGCCTTATTTTTATGCCCGAAGGCTTAAAACTACGCGGAGACACCGGGTTAACAACTGTTTATGTGAGACACACGTAAAACTGTATTCGTGCAGACAGCACATAAAAAACTGTAAAGGAGCATGTAAAAATGTATAAGAGATTCAGATGCAAATTATCAATGAACCTGCAGACATTTGCAGAAGGTGGAACTGCTGACGGTGGAGGAGGTTCAGGAGCAGAAGGCGGAACACCACCAACAGGAACACAGCAGACACCACAGTTTGATTATGATAAACTGGCCAGTCTGATCGCGGGAAAGCAGAGCGTAACAGAGGAATCTGTTTTAAAAGGCTATTTTAAACAGCAGGGGCTTTCAAAGGAACAGATGGATCAGGCAATTGCATCATTCAAACAGCAGCAGGCGGCAAATACTCCTGATGTAGCAGGACTGCAGAGTCAGATTACAGAGACTCAGAACCAGTTGACAGCAGCACAGGCAGCAGTGCAGGCCGCAAAGGTTGAAAACGCAGCTACAATGATGGCAGTATCCCTGGGGCTTGATGCAAAGACAATTCCATACGTCTTGAAAATGGCTGATCTTAGTCAGACAGCAGGACAGGATGGGAAGATTAACGAAGAAGCACTGAAAACAGCACTTAATACGGTATTGGAAGCTGTTCCGGCTTTGAAACCACAGGCTGACGGAAAGACCGGTTTTACTCAGGTAGGAACTGGCGGTAATCCGGCACAGCATTCTCAGACAACTACAAACCAAACAGCAGTGCCAACAAAACGTTGGAATCGCTGGAACTAAAAAGAAAGAAGGTATAAACTATGGCATTAAATTATGCAGAACAGTGGAGCCCGGAGCTCCTTGAAATCCTGATGCAGGGAACCCTGACATCTCCATTTGTAACTAGCAATGTTAGATGGCTTGATGCCAAAACATTTCATTTTACTCAGATGAGCACATCCGGATACAAGAACCACAGCAGAAAAGGCGGCTGGAATGTTGGTTCTTACGAACAGAAAGACGTACCATACACACTGACACACGACCGTGATGTTGAATTTATGGTAGATAAAGCAGATGTTGATGAGACAAATGCTACAGCTTCTATTCAGAACATTTCCCGCGTGTTTGAACAGACATGGGTAGTTCCGGAAACAGATGCGCTGTTCTTTTCCAAGGTAGCTCAGGCAGCTCAGAAGACAGAAGACTATCATGGATCCACAGCAACATCTGCATACACAAAGGCAAAAGTATTCGGTATGCTCAAAGATATCCTTGCAAAAGGGAAACTCAGAAGATACAAAGCAAATGGTTCTCTGCTTATGTATGTTCGCAGTGAGATTATGGACGCTCTGGAGCAGTCTACAGAATTCACCAGAAAGATTGAAATGACCCAGATTGCAGAAGGTGGTCTTGGCATTGAGACCAGAGTAACTGAGATCGATGGTGTGCCGATCATGGAAGTTATTGACGATGAGCGTTTCTATGATGCATTCAACTGGGAGCCGGAAGGCGGCGGATTTGAGCCACTCAAAAAAGCATCCGGAGTGACAGGAGCACACAAGATCAACGTGCTGGTTGCCTGCGGTCAGACCTGCAAAACCGTACCAAAGATTAACAGTATTTATTACTTTGAGCCGGGCGGACACACCAAGGGAGACGGATACCTGTATCAGAACAGGTCATTTTCTGATGTATTTGTGTTCCCGAATGGACGTGATGGCAATATCGACAGTATTTATGTTGACGTAGACACAACAGAGGTTGGTGCCTGATCGGAGGGCGTCATATGAGATATAAATCGTATGCAACAGAAAGCTATTACCTGGATACCTATGAAGGAATTCTGATACCTGAAGATGAAATAGAAAAAGCATTAAAGCAGGCAAGCAGACATGTAGATTCCCTGACCTACAACAGGATTGTAGGCCGGGGTTTTTTAAATCTTACGGAATTTCAACAGGAAATTATCCGGGAAGTTATATGCAGACAGGCAGAATTTGAGTATGAGAACGCAGACGAAATAAGCAGTGTCCTGTCCTCTTACAGCATTAACGGTGTATCTGCCCAGTTTGGTAGTTCATGGAATGTATTTACAGGAAAAGGCATTGCAATGAAGAGAGACGACTATACACTTCTCTGCCAAACCGGCCTTTGTTGCCAATTAGCGAGGTGATCATATGAAATATCCATGTCTGGTACCCAGACGGTTATGTAAAACAGATATCAGCCTGTCGCTTGACAGAGAAGGTTTAAATGAGTACGGAGAACCGCTGGAACCTATACAGTATTCAGGAAAATGTAATTATCAGGATAAAGCCCGGACAGTGTTGACTGCTGAAAAGAAGCTGATCAAGATCACAGGAACAGCCTTGTTTTGCGGGGACATATGCCCGGAACTTCCAGTCATATCCGGCGGTGAGGCTGTCATATTTGGTGTAAAAAGGCGGATCGAACAGGGAACAAAGGCACGAAATTCTGACGGTTCAGTAAATTATACAGAGGTTCAGCTAATATGATCCGGGTAAATTCAACAGTGAGATTGAATCTTCCCAAAATCCGAGAACTCTCAGAGATGCAGGTGAAAGCTCTGGAACAGACGGCAGAAGCGCTTCACACAGAAGTGGTACAGGCTCAGGTTTTCCCGAGAGATACCGGAAACCTGCAGAATGAAAGCACGTTCGTGGATACTTCCAAAAGCAAACAGGGGAAAGTATCTATAGTATCATCAACTCCATATGCCAGAAGGCTGTATTTTCATCCGGAATATCATTTCCATACAGACGAAAACCCGAACGCAAAAGGAAAATGGTATGAAGACTGGATTCCGGGAGGAAGAGAGGCAGATTACTGTACAAATGCATTTAAACGAATCTACAGGAGGCTGACAGGAATATGACATTAGCAGACGTGAGAGACTATATAGCTTCCCTTGAATTGGCTGCACACGTATACATGGGGAAACTTCCGGATAAGGAAGATAAATCTATTGGAGTATACAACAGCAAGCATCAGTATCCACAGCACATAGCACTTGGAGGCCCCGCTCAGGAGGGATACGGGCAGAAATATATAACTCTGCTGATACATTGGAATAAATCTCCAAGGGATACCGAAAAAACAGCTACAGAGCTGTTTGAAGTGCTCAGACGGGCAAGGGATATAACGATTAATGATGAAACCATTAAATTTATACAGCCACTTTATGAAATCCAGGATGTTGGAACGAACGATTCCGGAATTTGTGAAATGGTAATAGAGGCGGCTGTTATCTATGCGAAGAAAGGAAAACAGAATGAAACGTAAAGCTTTACAGATGAATTTACAGAAATTCGCAGGAAAAACAAACGTATTTCCGGTTCTTGATAACAAGTTCAAAGTTGGAAAGACAAAGGAATCAGCGACAACCATTGCAGATATGGAGACATTTTCCGTAGAGTTTTCTAATGGTGTGGAAACCTGGACACCTATGGACCAGGAAGGCTGGCAGAGAGCCCTGATGACTGCAAAGGCGGTTACCATCACTCTCAGTGGAAAGAGAAACATTGGAGACACAGGAAACGACTACATTGCAGGAAAACAGTTCAGTAACGGACATGATGCAGAAGGATATTTTGAATGGGAGTTCCCGGATGGAACAACCGTATCCTGGGATGCCGCTGTATTTGATGTTAAGAACTGTGGTGGTGGAGATTCCACAAATGTAGCTGCATTAGAGTTTGATGCAATCAGCAATGGCAAGCCTACTGTAACACCCGCTGTATAAGGAGAAGAATAATGGCGAAAAAAGTAAATATTACAGAAAAACTGGAACTGGATGGCAATCCATCCCTGATTATTGGCAAAGAGGAGTTAGAAGTAAACGCAGATGCAGCAACCATGTTAAAGATCATGGGAAAATATTCAGAATTTACCTCGGAAAATGCTACAGCAAAAGACATTCTGGATTTATACAATTTAATGCTCCCGGAGGAAAGTCGGGAAAAGATTGAAAAAATGAAGATCAGCTTTAATGATCTGACGACAATTGTCATGGAAGCCCAGAAACTTATTGTAGGAGAGGAAGAAACTGCGGGGGAAGCTCTGACCCATACTATGACCTGATTGAAGATTATGACCTGATCGTATCTTCCTTCCAGTCACAGTATGGGCTGAGACTGTCGAGAGAAATACACAAAATGTCATGGACAGAGTTTAAACAGATGCTCGTGGGAATTGACAATAAAACAGCACTCGGAAGGATTATCGCAATACGTGCAGAGGATGATAAAGAAATTCTGAAGACTTTTACAAAGGAACAGCATCGGATCAGAAATGAATGGAAAGAAAAACATACAAAGGTAGTGGCTGAATCCATATCAAAACAGGAAATGGATACCGCTATGGATGGATTTAAAAATGCCTTTTTACGAATGGCTGGATTAGGAGGTGACTGAAACTACATATGGCAACAAGTATAGGACAGATTGCACTTGATCTTGTAGTAAACCAGAACCAGTTCCAGCAACAGATGAACGGTATTACCAAACTGGCAAAAAAAGCAGGTGTTGCACTGGCAGCAGCTTTCGGAACCAAGAAATTAATTGATTTTGGCAAACAGTGCCTGGAATTAGGCTCTGATCTGGCAGAGGTCCAGAACGTAGTAGATGTGACGTTTCCTCATATGACTGCAAAGGTCGATGAATTTGCAAGGTCTGCGGCACAGAGCTTCGGTCTCTCAGAGACTATGGCGAAACAGTACACTGGTACATTTGGAGCCATGGCGAAAGCTTTTGGATTCACAGAACAGCAGGCTTACGATATGGGTTCTACTCTGACCGGATTAGCCGGAGATGTAGCTTCATTTTATAATCTGAGTCAGGACGAAGCTTACACAAAGCTTAAATCTGTATTTACAGGTGAGACAGAGTCTTTAAAGGATCTGGGCGTTGTAATGACTCAGACAGCCCTTGACAGTTATGCGTTGGCAAACGGATTCGGCAAGACCACATCACAGATGACGGAAGCTGAGAAAGTAGCTTTACGGTATTCATTTGTGCAAAAGCAATTGTCAGCAGCTTCCGGGGATTTCGCAAGGACATCTGGAAGCTGGGCAAATCAGGTCCGCATCCTGAAGCTGCAGTTTGATTCTCTAAAAGCAACGATTGGACAGGGACTGATCAATTTATTTACGCCCATCATCAAAGCAGTAAATACTCTGATCGGGAAATTAGCAACTCTGGCAAATGCATTCAAAAGCTTTACGGAGCTGATAACAGGCAATAAATCATCCGGAACAAGCCAGATCGCATCAACAGGCGCAGCGGCAGCTGATGCGGGAGCTGGTATGGAAGATGCCTCCCAGTCTGCCGACAACATGGCAGATTCTACGAAGAAAGCCGGAAGTGCTGCGAAAAAAGCGGCAAAAGAGATGCGCTCTCTGATGGGATTTGACCAGATCCAAAAGCTAGATAGCCCATCTGATGCAGAATCTGATTCGGATTCTGGCACAGCAGGTGGCACAGGAAATCCCGGAGTCAATCTGGGAGATGCTGTTGATTTTGGAAAACTGGCAGAAGGCGAGACAACTATTGATAAAACCAACAAGAGTTTGGATAAACTTCTGAAACGCTGTAAAGAACTGGCTAATATCTTCAAAAAAGGATTCCGGATTGGTTTCGGGGATTCCCAGAAGAAAATAAAGTCCATCAATGACAGTATCAAAAATATAGGAAAAACACTCAAGGAAATATTTACAGATCCGGCTGTCGTCGAGTCAGCGAATCATCTCTTAGACTCCCTGGCATTATGCTTTGGGAAAATGGTTGGTTCCTTTGCAAGAATAGGATTAACCATAGCTGACAATCTGATTGGCGGATTTGATAAATATCTCACAGGAAGCAAGGATTACATTAAGGAAAAACTGGCATCTATTTTCGATATCAGAGCAGAAATTGCAGATTTAGAAGGTGATTTTTATGTTGCCATGGCTGACATTTTCGATGTATTCTCCGGGGAAACAGCCAAAAGCATTACCGGACACATTATAGGAATTTTTGCCGATGGAGTTCTTGGAGCTTGCGAGGTACTCTTGAAATTTACAAGGGATATAGAACAGATTTTTATCTTGCCTGTTACCCAGAATGTAGACAAGATAAAAACAGCAATCGAAAATACACTGGTTCCGATTGAAATAGTTCTGAATACCCTGCACCAGGCGGTTGTAGATACATTTGAAAAGATATCTGAAACGTACGATCAATATGTAAAACCTTTCATGGATTCTCTTGCACAGGGAATTTCAGATATCGTAGGTACCTTCCTTGATGCATATAATACATACATTGTTCCTGTCTTGGATTATCTGGCGGATAAGTTCAGCACAGTGTGGGCAGAACATATACAACCCGCACTCAACGGAGTCATCGAACTGATTGGCAAGATCTTTGAGAATTTACAGGCATTATGGGAAACACTCCTGGTACCTGTGATCAACTGGATCATTGCAACTATTTTACCTATTTTAGGACCGATTATTGCTAACATCGGAGATCAGATTTTCGATCTGCTGGCTGTTGCAGGTGATGTGATCAAGGGAATCACGGATATTCTGGGAGGATTCATTGATTTTTGCACGGGTGCTTTTACTGGAGATTTTGATAAATGCTGGCAGGGAATTGAAGAAATCATAGAGGGATTCAAGACTATTGCTGAATCAATCTTTAAATATGTGAAAGAACATATTTTTCAGCCATTTATTGACTTTATAAAAGGAGTCTTTGAAGGATCCTGGGCGGGAAGTTTTAAAACGCTAAAAACAATACTGAACACATTTGGGAAATCTGTAAGCCGGATCTGGTCGGATATAAAACAGATATTTAACGGAATCATTGATTTTGTTACGGGTGTTTTTACAGGAAACTGGACACAGGCATGGGAAGGTATCAAAAACATATTTGGTGGAATATTTGACGGATTAATAACTCTGGCTAAGACACCACTGAATGTAGTTATTGACATTATCAACAGCCTGATGGAAAAACTTAACTCCGGTTTATCGGCAATAGAGAACGCATTTTCATTCAGTTATGATTTCAAGAATCCTATTACAGGTACCCGGCATTATGGACATTATGGTCTGTCTCTTCCCAGAGTACCAACTATACCTCATCTTGCAGAAGGCGGATTTGTACAGAAGAACACGCCACAGCTGGCAATGATCGGTGATAACCTTCATCAGGGCGAAATCGTCTCACCGGAGAATAAATTGCGCGAGATGGCGATTGAAGCAGCCAGAGCCGCATCCGGAAATGGGATTACCAGGGATGAGTTCGAAAGGATCATCAATAATGCGGTTATGCGTATTGTTGCAGCTCTGTCAGAAATGGGATTTTATCTTGACAGTACACAGATCGCAAAAGCAAGCAAGACAGCACAGGAAATTATTGATATCAGATACAACACAGTAGGAGTAGGCTGATGGCAAGAAGAATTTTATGGTCAGGGAGTGTTACGCTCCCTGCTCCAACAAGCATTACAGTAAATGACGAGATAATATGGACTTCTGACACAGGCAGAACATTAGCAGGATATATGGTAGGTGATCCTGTAGCAGAAAAGAAAACAGTATCAATTAAATGGGGAATACTTACGGAAGCACAGATGGCAGTTATAAAAAGTACATTGGTTCCGGGGTATTTCCCATTTTCGTTCCGTGATGACGGAATCGATATTACGATACAGTCATACAGGGGAACATTGTCAAAAGAACAGATTGGATGGCTGAGTGATGGAATATTTTATTACAAAAGCGCATCGGTTGACATAGTGCAGAGGTAACAAAATGATCAATACATCAAATGCATATAAAAATACAATCAAAGAAAACAGAGTAATTCATAATCAGGTAAGAATTACCTTTGCGGATGGCAGTATAAAGACAGCAGCAGATACAGGACTCTTGCAGTTTGGAATTACAGATGAGACATCAAATAACAGCAGCTTTGATATTGGTTCAGCTATTGCAAAACAGATTACTGTTAAGATCAACAATACAGACGGAGAATTAACGAAAAAGAATTTTTCCGGAGCTGAGCTAAGTGCAAAAGTTGGTCTGGAAGTGAATGGAACAGTGGAGTGGTTGGATAAGGGGACATTTTACGCAGAACCTGGAAAAGATACAGGTGATACCGTGACAGTATCAGCCTTTGACAAAATGTTGTCTTTTGACCAGCCATATACCAAAAGCAAACTGGCGTATCCGGTTACACTGAGAGAAATCTTACAGGATGCATGCACTTGTTGTGACGTTCCACTGGCTGCTGATACAGCAACCTTTGATAATTCAGATCTGACAGTGGAGAGCAGGCCTGACGATTCAGCACTGACATTCAGACAGATAATCCAATGGGTCGCACAGATTTCCTGTAAATATGCAAGAATCAATAATGATGGACAGCTGACTTTGAAATGGTATGATACATCATTACTCGGATTGTCGGTATCAGATATGCAGAACAATAACAGAATAGTCAAAATTGATACCATGAAAAGTGGAAGTTCAGTTGAAACAGATGATGTGGTGGTAACAGGGGTCCGTGTTACCGAAGAAAGTGAAACAGAATCTTCCGGAAAGACGGAAACGATTTATCAGTACGGAGCAGACGGATATGTTCTGGAGATTACAGGAAATAAACTGATCCAGAGCGGGAATGGAAGCAAAATAGCAGAATCTGTCGGGAAAAAACTTACAGGGCTTCAGTTCAGACCTTTAAATGTGATTTGCCAAAGTGATCCATCCACAGAGGCTGGTGATATAGGACTTGTAATAGACAGAAAGAATAATATGTATCGGACCATTATTACTGGAGTTCAGTATAATGGTGGTGGTACACAGACAATTACCAGTAGTGCAGAATCTCCTGAAAGATTATCTTCTACGCGATACAGTGAAGCAACGAAACTGTATAAACAGTTTAGAAATGGCTTGTCAAAAAACAAAACCGAATGGGAAAAAGCCATGGAACAGCTGACAAAAGCCATGAAAGAACAGGTGGGTCTTTATCCGGTTATAAAAACACTGGAGGATGGAAGCAAAATATATTATATGTGTGACCATCCGACGCTGGAGGAATCAAAAGTTGTATTTGAACTTAATGGAAAAGGATGGGCAGTAAGCACAGATGGCGGTAATACATGGAATGCAGGTCTTCTCGTAGATGGCACCATGATTACGAAAATTCTGAACAGCATCGGAATTAATGCGGACTGGATCAACACAGGAGCTCTTGTTGTAAAAGACACAAATGGAGATACTCTTTTCCGGGCGGATATTGATACCGGACAGGTCTATATTAATGCGACAACACTTAAAATCACCGGAAAAGATGTTGAAGAAATCGCACAGGACTCTGCAAAAAAATATGTCACTACAGTAGTTGATGATATTGCAAAAGACATTAATACTCAATATTTTGGGGCGTATGATCCAGGTTTGACAAACCTTCCGGCAAAAGAATGGACAGATATAGAAACAAAAGACAAGCATGTAAACGACCTTTTTTATAATACCGACACAAAGAAACTTTTTCGTTTTATTAAAGACGGAGAAAATTATACCTGGGAAGATTTTCAGGATTCGGAGATACAGAAAGCCCTGGAAGATGCAGCTACTGCTAAGGACACAGCAGACGGTAAAAGAAGAGTCTTTATCAATACCCCCACTCCGCCATATGACGAAGGTGACATGTGGGTAACGTCCATGGAAGATGGGAAAGGAAAGGTCAAAATCTGCAAGACTGCACGTGAAAATGGAACATTTGTTTCAACAGACTGGATTTTCCCAGGATATGTAGACAGTAACGATGTGCAGGACGCTATTGATAATTATGATAATAGTCTGGGGCAGCCTGAAATATTCAATAAACTGACCGACAATGGGAAAAATAAAGGTATTTATATTCAGGACGGTGAACTGTATATAAATGCGAGTTATATCTTATCCGGTGTTTTGGCCGGTAAGTTTATTAATGGAAAAGGCATGAGTGTCACTGATAAGGAAAATAAAACAACATTTTATATTGATAATGATGGCAATGTCATGATTGCCGCCAAAACTCTTACTATAGGTGGTAAGGATGTAGAAGATATTGCTGGAGATACTATTGATGAAAAAATAAAGAAAGCAATTCCGTTGGTTATACAGTTATCAAGTGAGTATCAGGCAATCCCGGTAAATGCGGATGGAAACTATTCAAGTTTTCCAAGATGCGAGGTAAAAGTACAGGTTTTTTATGGGGAATCGGATGTTACATCAGAAGCGGCTATATCGTACTCGACAGAAAACATAACAGGCACGTGGTCTTCAGGTACACACACTTATTCCGTAAAGAGCTTATCCGAAGACATTGGATGGGTTGATTTCTCAACGACTTATAATGGAATAACAATAACCAAGCGCTTTAATCTTGCAAAACAGTATGCTGGCGGGAACGGTACGAACGGAAAAGATGCCACTGTTTATTACCTTGAATGTGAAACAACAACGATCAAAAGATGTTCAAACAGCTCTGGCGGATATGATTATTCGCCTTCTCCGCTGGTGTTTCATTTGTATTCGCAGACAGGAGCAGAGGAGAGAAAACAAAACATTTCCGGTAGATGGACGTTTGAGTATACAGAAGACGGAAGCGCATGGAACGCTATTTCTGGAACTGGCGTGGGAATAGATATGAAATTCTCCACATGGGATAGGATAACTAACAGAACCACTGCCATCAGATGTACTGTCGGAAATTCTTCCGGAGTCATCCTCGGGATGTTGAGCGTATCCGTACTTGCGGATGCGGAAGTGACAAGAGAAGCTGTTTTTAACGCTCTGACTGACAATGGCGATCGTCAACTTATAGCCTATGGCTCAGATGGGAAATTGTACATTAATGGCGAATACATAAAGTCTAAAACCATAACGGCCGATCTTATCGACGTGAATACACTTGATGCGATTGTTGCAAAAATAGGCGGATTTGTGGTCGGGTCTACCAGTATACATACCAGCGGCCGCAATTCCATGACGTCAACTACGCAAGGTATATACATAGGAACAAACGGATTTAGCGTATATAAAGACGCGAGAAATTATTTTAATATGAACACTGGTGTAGGATTGCAAATAAAAGGCGGTACTATCAAATTAGGCAATGTAACTCTTGCGGAAGCATCTGATAAAAAGTCTCTGAGCGTTAAATACGGTATGCAGGTACACACTCAAAGATCATCTGGAGAATTCACGGACGGTTCAGGCGAATTTAAACTAATCAACTTGACTACTGTTTCATCGGGATATCAAACTCTTTGCATTGCGAGTAATATCGTATATAAGTTGTCGTCTTCTTCAAAAAGATACAAAAACCATGTTCGAAATATGGATAGCTCTGAAGCGGATAAACTCCTTAAAGTTCCAGTGGTATGGTTTCAATATAAAAAAGGCTATTTGAGAGAAGGAGACCCATTTGAAGACAAACCAGTGCCGGGATTCTATGCGGAAGACGTGTATAAACAATATCCTGAAGGAGTAATATTCAATGAGGATGGGCAGATAGAAGACTGGAATTACAGAACCATGATTCCGGCAATGATGAAAGTTATTCAGAATCAGAATGAAAGAATTAATACATTGGAAGATACAGTGAGCACATTGAACGAAAGACTGAGTAAATTAGAGGAAATGCTGAAAGGGGTGGTTAAATAATGCTGATTGCGAATTTTACGAAAAAGGATGAGGAAATTTCAATAGATGATGAATTGTGGCAGTATGATTACGGTCAAAAGCTTCAGATTAATGGTTTAAATCTACCCAACGTTTTTGAGGTCCATTTCTTCTGGAAAGGATTGGAAGAAGCAAAAGTTACTACGGGATATACCAAAGATGGGGTATCTTGCGTGGATATCCCGAATAAGGCACTTGAACAGAGACGTGCAATAAATGTATATATTTATCTTTCCACGCCAGAAGAAGGAGAGACTGTAAACACAGTCATAATGTCAGTGAATAAGCGTCCGATTCCGGAAGAGTTTGAATCTCCGGAGGATGTAGACCTGTTTCATTATACATTGGCAGCAGCCGAAGAGTATACAAAACAGGCAAAAGAAGCTGCACATATGGCAGATACCAGAGCAACTGAGTCGGAATCCTGGGCACATGGGCATAAGCTTTATCCAGAACGTGATAAAGACAATGCAAAGTATTATGCAGATCAGGCAAAACAGGTTGCCACACAAAATGGTTTCTGTCGTATGGAAATACGGGAAGATGGACATCTATATTTATCCCGTACAGAAAATATTGTACAGAGTTTGAATTTCAAGATAAATGATAAAGGGAGATTGGGGGTTATGATGTCATGATAGAAACAGATTTAGGATGTGTGACTGCCTATGCTGATGCAGTGGCACAGGGTTACACAGGAACTCGTAAAGAATTTAGTCAGGTGCTGGCTAATTTTGCAGATTCTGCAACACAGGTTGCAAAAGATAGAACTGCCGTAGAAACTGCAAAGAAATCAGTAGAAGTAATGCAGTCAGATGTAACACAGAAACAGGAGACTGCGACATCTAACATGAATACAGCTGTCGAAGCCGCTGAAAAGGCAAAACAATCCGCAAGCGATGCAGAAGCATCAAAACAGGCAGCTGCTCAGTCTGAACAAAACATCAATAATACAGTAACAGCTTTTGATGATCATGTTGAGGAAAAGATTGCCGGCTTTGACAGTAGAGTGTTCGAAGCGGTTGAACAGTCGAAAGAAGAGATTAATACTACAAAACAACAGGCAATAAATACAATCACCAATCAGCAGGACGCATCGGTCAACATCGTAAAAACTGAGGGAGAAAAAATTATAACCAAAATGGGGAATGATGCTAAAACTGTTGCGGATGATAGAGCGACTGTAGAAGAAGCCGCCCAAACGGTTTTGAATAATGCTCAGGAAGTAGCACAAAACACCCAAACGGTTGCCAGTAATACGGAAAAAGCTGCAGCATCAGCTGAAGGTGCAAAGACTTCTGCCGACAATGCGGCCCAATCTGCAAAAAGTGTAGAGGATGCATCAAAGCAGATCGAACAGAATAAAAAGGATGTTGATTCACTAAAGGAAGATATATCCACCAAAATCACAAAGTTCTACGCAAGTTCACAAGGCGAAACTCATATTACTGATTCTGATAATGGAAAGATTCAAGATATGATGATATATGGCAAATCATCACAGGATGGAACACCAACGCCAGAGAATCTAGTTGAGATTAAGAACGTTGTAAATCCGACTGTGAAGGTTTGTGGGAAAAACCTGTGGAATCCAATACTAGGAGGATATATAAATGGCACCAATGGATCAATAAAAGAAGCTTCAAAAACACAAGTCGCCGTAACAGATTTTATAAAAACAAGTGGAAAAGATATTACTGTTATAGCACGCAATTTTAGTTCGGCAATAGAAATAGGTTATGCATATAGAATTGGATTTTATAATGCAGAAAAAAAGTGGATAAAAAATATCAATCTTTCAAACGGAAACAAATATAGCATAAATACATTTAATGTAACGGGTACAGAATATATTAGAGTGTCAGCTCCGTCTGGTATATACGATACAATTCAGATCGAATATGGTTCGGAAGCCACCCCTTACGAGCCATACACCGAGCAATCCGTCCAGCTCCCCTATACTCTCAACGCTATCCCAGTAACATTTGGCGGCAATGTAACGATTGACGGTCAACAGTATATTGCGGATTATGTGGATGTGGAACGTGGGAAGTTGGTAAAGATGGTTGATTCTTCTAAGTTAGATAATACGCAATCTATTGTAGATAAAACCGAATGGTTATTAGCAGAACAGCAGGAAATCGACTTAATACAGGAAGAAGTACAGGCACTTAAAACACTTGCAACATATTATCCAACTACAAACATATTTATCAATTCCGAACAACTTGACGGATATACAGTATTTAACTATCCAATAAGCATGGCAAATGGGTGGAATTATGTCAAAAAGCAACTTAACGATAACCGAGATTATATCTATGACATGGATACACAATTAGCAGAAGCCTATGTCAACAGTGAATATGCAGTAGCACTTACAGAATTGGAGGTATGATTATGTTATTTAGAACATTATTAAAACTTAAAGAAAGAAATGGACTTACAGATGATTTGAAAAATAAGATTGATATTTTCTTCGCAACGGGCAGAATCACAGAGGAACAGTATAATGAGCTGATGGATATTAATAAGGAAGAAGAACCGAAAGCGGAAAATAATTAACTAAAGAGGGCTTTGACTAAGCATGAAGGGAAACAATGAGATAATTGAATAATATTCAAACAAATGATATAATGAAGCAAAAAGTGACAGAGGTGTTGACATGATTTATGCATTTTGGAATAATAAAGGAGGAACTGGAAAAACCAGTTTATCGTTTCAGACCATTACAATGTATGCTAAAATACATAAGAAAGAGAAAATATTAGCAATAGATTTATGCCCACAAGCGAATTTATCAGAACTGCTTTTAGGTGGCCTGCTTGGAAATGGAGCTGGAAATCTGAATAGTCTTTATGGAGAAAAGAGAAGATCTGTTGGTGGCTATTTTCAAGATAGACTTCCATCTCCATTTACTATGCCAGAAATTGATCCTCATGAATATATAACCAAACCGGCAATATGTAATTCGTCAATACCAGAAAATGTATCTTTGTTGGCTGGAGATCCAATCGTTGAATTACAAACAAATGCAATTGCGACATTAGCGAACACGCAGTTACCAGGTACTGATACTTGGATTGCGGTAATTGATTGGATAAGAGATTTTATTCAAAAATTAAATGGAGTCTATGATACTATTTTTTTAGATTGTAATCCCAGTTTTTCTGTTTATACACAGATTGCAATTGCTAGCGCAGATCGACTAATCCTTCCGGTTATGGCAGATGATTCGTCACGCAGAGCGTTACAAAATGCTTTTTCGCTAATTTATGGAATAAAATCTCCCTCAAGTATTTATAGAGAATATTCATTTTCTACAAAATTGCTAGGGGCTGGAAGAACACTTCCCCGAATACATTGTATAGTTAAAAATAGACTAACCCAATATATGGGAACATCTTCTGCATATCATTCAGTATTATTATCAATTGATAATGATGTTGAACAAGTAATGGAAAGCAATCCAGATATTTTTTCATTTTCAGATATACACGATGGAATTGTCAGTATTAGAGATTTTCAGACAACAGGAGTAGTTGCATTTGCGGAGGGAAAACCGTTCACAGAATTAGCAACAGGTATGCATCATATATTTGAAAAAGATACACAAATTAGCAAAGAATATTTAAATAAATGCAATGAAGCAATGGATAACTTAATTAAAAAATTTTGAAGTTTTGCCAGTCACTATTTTTGTGGCTGGTATTTTTATATTCAGAAGGTTAGTGATGATACGAAAATGCCAGAACATAAATGTTTTTTACTTAAAATTGCGCCGGCGCAATTGCCAGAAAGGAAAAAAGGTGGAAACAATTATTTCAGCCTGCATCAGTGCGGCAGTGACACTGGTTGTATGTGTGATCAGCAATAATGCACAGCAGGAAAAGACGCGAACTCTTATGGAGTACAAGCTGGAAGAGCTGACCAAAAGAGTAAATGAACACAATAACCTTATCAAAAGAACTTATGCTCTGGAAGAAAAAATGAGTGTACATGAGGAACAGATTAAGGTTGCGAATCATAGAATAGAAGACCTGGAAAGAAAAGGAGAATGAACATGGAACAGATCACAAATTATGTAAAACCGGAACTCATCGTAGTAGCAATTGCCTTATATTTTGTAGGAATGGCGCTCAAACAGGCACAGGCAGTAAAAGATAAGTATATCCCGCTTATCCTTGGCGGAATCAGCATTGCAATCTGCGCAATCTATGTGTTTGCCACTTGTACCTGCGGGACCGGCCAGGACGTTGCGATGGCAATCTTTACAGCAATCACGCAGGGAATTCTCATTGCGGGACTTTCTACATACGTAAATCAGATCATTAAACAGACAAATAAGGACGAATAATTCAGGGGATGAGTGATCATCCCTAATCCCTATTTTCTCTGTGAAAGGAGACGGACATGGAAATAAGAGGAATAGATGTTTCAGCATGGCAAGGAGCAATCGACTGGGATACCGTAGCAAACTACGGAATGGACTTTGCAATACTCCGGATCACAGAAGCCGGAAACGTGATTGATAGCTGCTTTGAGAAAAATTACTCCGGATGTCAGAAACATAACATTCCAACCGGAGCATATAAATACAGTTATGCCATGACAGTTGCGGAGATACAGAGCGAAGCCAGAAAAGTAGTGGAAGTTTTGAACGGGCGAAAACTGCAGTATCCGGTCTGGCTGGATCTGGAATGGAATAATCAGAGAAGCCTTGGAGCTGAACAGATCCATAAATTGGCAGAAGCATTCGAAAAGATTATCACGGCAGCGGGATATAAATTTGGTATTTATTGCAATGTGGATTGGTACCTGAATGTAATTTGTAGCCATCTGAAAAAATATGATTTCTGGATCGCACGTTATCCGGCATCAGATAACGGCACCTTACAGGAACGACTCCGGCCGGACTTTGGCGTGGGCTGGCAGTATTCCAGTAAAGCAAAGATACCTGGCATCAGCGGAACTGTAGATAGAAATATATTTTACAAAGATTATAACGAAGCAAAAGATATAAAAAAGGAAAACACAGTCATGACAAAGAGTGAAGCTATCAACGTAGTTCTGGGAATTGCAGAAGAAGAGATCGGGTACCTGGAAAAGAAAAATAACAGTAAGCTTGACAGCAAGACTGGAAATGCCGGATCAGCAAACTATACAAAATATTGGAGAGATATAAAACCATCCTATCAGGGGCAGCCCTGGTGCGCAGCGTTTATCTCCTGGTGTTTCATGAAAGCTTTTGGTCTGGATAATGCAAAGAAACTCTTAAAACACTGGCCGTATGTATACTGCCCAACCTTAGGCGTCTTATTTGTAAAAAATGCCAATCCAAAAGTTGGAGATATTGTTATATTTAAACACGGCGATACATTTACCCACACCGGCTTTGTAACAAAAGTAGCCGGAGACAGGTTCTGGACGATTGAGGGAAATACTTCCGGAGCATCCGGTATCGTGGCAAATGGTGGCGGGGTGTGCCAGAAGAGCTATTACAACAGTAATCTTCCGGGGACAAAATTTTGTACACCGGACTATTCAATTGTTTTATCTGCAGATAAAGATGAAACAGACAAGACAACAAACCCAGAAGGAGGCAGCTACATGTTTAATCCAGAGACAGTAAAAGCAGGAGACAAAAATACATCTGTGCTCCTCTTACAGGAAATCTTAAGAGCCAGAGGCTTTAAAGGCAAAAACGGCAAAGCCCTGAAACTTACATGGACAGCAGATGCAAACACGATTTACGCTCTGAAAGCTTATCAGGAATCCAGAAAAGAAGTTCTGGAAGTGGATGGTATTTGCGGATCTGCTACTTGGAAAGATTTAATTGCGATTTAAAGTAAATATAAATAAAAAAAGAGTATGGGTACAATGAGTACCCTTACCCATAAGATATTGTATCAGCTTCATTGCTTCTTATATATTATAGGGTATTACACTATGGGCCACCGTACTGGCTCATGATATACTGTGCAATTTTGGCATTGGGTTGTGTGATATTGATCGGATATTGAAGCCTTTTTTCATAATTCCACATAAATTATCTGCACGCTCCTTCCTTTTCCCATGGGAATGGCTGTTCCATCCATTTCCAGATGGATTCTCCGGTCTGATCTGTAATGTCAATAATCAGGGGACCATATGCTTCGGCGTATTCTTTTAATAGCTTTTTTCGTTCCAGCACAAGTTCGTGACAGTAAGTCAGAGCCTTTTCATCACAGGGATGTGTGTCAAGGTACAGAGTCATATCATTGACTGCGAAACTGACCTGATCGATACGGTTTAATAACTGTTTTTGGGAGCAATCTGTTTTCATCTTCGAATACCTCTCTTTCCACAAAATGGTTTGCATAACTGTGGGAAAATGGTTCCTGCATTTAATGCATACTGCAGTGGGAAATTCTCTGTAAACTTCTGGCAGGGAACATATGCCATTGCAGGTTCCAGATACTGAAGATGCGAAAACATTTCATGTTTTTTTTCTTTGACACCCGGTATAGTACAGTTGCAGCTTGTCGTGTTTCTGACAGAGCATTCGGAACTGTTCATATTTCTATTTGAAGGCTGAGGCATATTCATACCGCAGGTACGGTTATAAGGGCGGTTGCCGGAACATCCCATCCGATAATTTTCCATATATAATTCCCTTCTCTGAAAACTGTTTACATTATATTTTATGTCATGCTCATAAAACCGTGCTCATACAAGTCGAAATTTCATTGCCATAGTGAAGATTCGTTACTGTTCACATACCACTATCCCGCGAGGTGTTTTGGCATGAATATGCCAAAATCCCGAGACATACAAGCCAAAATTCCATTGCCGCAGGCAATCTGGAATTTTGGCTAAGTTACTGTGAACGGAGTGAACAGTAACGAAGATTCATATCGTCTGATAGACAGATTCCTTTTTACTTTAGAATATGCTATTATATATAGGAAATATTTGCTGCCTGCCAAGTGTCAGCATCCAAAGAAAGTCGGGAGGTACATAAAGATGAAACTTACAATATTGGGAACCGGAAATGCAAAGGTGACGAAATGCTATAACACTTGTTTTGCGCTAAATGAAGATAAAGAATATTTTATGATAGACGGAGGTGGCGGAAATACAATTCTGAAGCAGCTGGAGGACGCAGGAATCAGCTGGAAAGAAATCAGCACTATATTTGTGACACATAAACACATTGATCATCTGCTTGGAATAATATGGATGCTTCGTATGTATTGTCAGGGAATGGCAAGAGGACAGTTTGACAGTGAAGTGACTATCTATGGACATGATGAAGTGATCAGCCTGCTGAAACAGATGGCAGAGATGCTTCTCACACCAAAGGAAACGAAATTTATCGGAGACAAAGTCCATCTGGAAGAAATAAAGGACGGAGAAGATAGAACGATTCTGGGACACAGGGTGACATTTTTTGATATTCTGTCTACAAAGGCAAAACAGTTTGGGTTCTGCATGGAGTACGCAGAGGGAAAGAAGCTGACCTGTTGTGGAGATGAGCCATATAATGAATGTGAACAGAAATATGCCAAAAACAGCACATGGCTTCTTCATGAAGCATTCTGTCTGTTCTCTCAGGCAGATAAATTCAAACCATATGAGAAACATCATTCTACTGTAAAGGATGCCTGTGAGCTGGCACAGAAACTGGAAGCAGAGAATCTGATTCTGTATCATACAGAGGATAAAAATATTTCCAGACGAAAGGAGCTCTACACAGAAGAAGGCAGACAGTATTATAAAGGAAATCTCTGGATTCCTGATGATCTGGAAACCTACAAATTATAAAAAAGACAAACCTCCGGAGGCTTGCCTTTTTTACAGCAATCTTTTTAAATGTATCATTTATGAGGGTTGCCATAGTGATTATGCTGTATGGTCCACATGTGTTTTAGTGTCGGAAGACAAAACTTCACATGTAGTATGATCCTGTGAAAAAGTTTCCATAATTCCTGAAATAGTCCTGTGCAGATAAGGACGGTACTCAGCCAGAGACACAGGCTGCTGATACAGAATGCAGCTGTAGCAGGTGGAACCTACCAGCTCAATGATCGTAAAGAGCATCAGTTCTGGATTTTTATAATGTAGTCCGCTTTGAGCAAGCATATCCAGATAGGACTGATAAAAATTATATTCGTCGTCAGGCATTTTTTCCTCAAAAGCACCCTTGAAGACACCCCAGGCAAGATTCTTTGAAATAAACAGCAGGAGAGTACGGTCTTTATTCAACTCAGTAAGAATGTAATCTATAATAAAATGTACCTGCCTGTCAAATTCGCTGATATGTGCATTCTGCACAGCCTCATGGGCCCGGAAAAACAATTCTCCGGTCTTGTGGGAAACCAGTTTATTCCGGATATCATATTTATCCTTAAAATAGAGGTAAAACGTCCCCTTGGCAACCCCGGCCTGATCTACAATATCTGAAATTGTAGTTTTGGTAAGTCCCTTCGTCGTAAAAAGTTCAAAGGCAGTGTTGAAAAGAGCATCTTTTTTCTTCTTTTTATTCAGCTCCAGTTTTCCCATTTCAGATTCATTCCTTCCTCTACTGTATACATAACATTTTAACCGAATCAGGTAAGTCCCGCTGCGGAGTTTGCGAAAAGCAATAAGCGTCTTACTGTTCACAGCAACATAAGCTTACTTTGTAATTATATTGTGATCATATATAATTACTATTTTAAACAAAAATGACTGAAAGTCAATATTACATTTTTGTTCTGGAAAAATTTAGACAAATTGTGAAGAATGATTATTGACTGAAAGTCATTTTTGTTATATAACATTCCATGAAATAAAAAATGACTGTTAGTCATAGAATGATCAAACAGTATCAATAATAAAGAAAGAAGAGGAGAAAAAGATGATTAAGGTAGGAAAGTGGATTGCAAAACACAAGATACTGATCATTATCATCGGAATTGCATTGCTGATCCCTTCATATCTCGGTATGGCGGCGACCAGAATCAACTACGATGTACTGAGTTATCTGCCGGATACCCTTGAGACAGTTGATGGACAGGACATTATGGTAGATCAGTTTGGGATGGGAGCCTTTTCCATGATAGTGGTGGAGGATATGGAACTGAAGGATGTAGCTGCTCTGAAAGAGAAAATCGAAGCAGTTGATCACGTGAAAAAAGTACTGTGGTATGACAGTGTCCTGGATGTTTCCGTTCCTGTAGAAATGCTTCCAAAGGATTTAAGAGAGGCATTTTTTAACGGAGATGCAACTATGATGATCGCGTTGTTTGATAATACAACATCATCAGAAACTTCCATGGAAGCTGTGACGCAGATTCGTAAGATTACTTCAAAGAACTGTTTTGTCAGTGGAATGACAGGCATTGTTACTGATATCAAACAGATTGCACTTAAGGAAATGCCGATTTACGTTGTGATTGCTTCCTGCCTTTCTCTGATAGTGTTGCTCCTTGCAATGGATTCTCTGGTAGTTCCAGTTTTGTTTTTGCTCTGCATTGGTGTTGCAGTCTTGTATAATCTTGGAAGTAATATTTTTCTTGGTCAGATTTCATACATCACTCAGGCACTGACAGCAGTCCTGCAGCTTGGTGTTACCATGGATTATTCCATTTTCCTGCTGAACAGTTATGAGGAGAATAAGAAGCGGTTTGAGGGTGATAAAGAGAGGGCTATGGCACATGCCATCAATGCAACCTTCAAATCTGTAATCGGAAGTTCTATTACAACAGTAGCCGGATTTATCGCACTTTGCTTTATGACCTTCTCACTTGGACGTGATATGGGTATCGTAATGGCCAAGGGAGTTGTTATCGGTGTTCTGTGTTGTGTTACTTTGCTCCCTGCTTTGGTGCTTACTTTTGACGGAGCCATTGAAAAAACAACACATAAGCCGCTGCTTCCAAGCTTTGATAAGGCATCTGCTTTTATTACAAAGCATTATAAAGTATGGCTGATCATTTTCCTGGTAATGCTTTTCCCGGCAATTCATGGAAATAACAATCTGAAGAATTACTACAATATTGACAAGTCACTTCCTTCCACGCTGGACAGTAATGTGGCAAATGCCAAACTTCAGGAAACCTTTGATATGAATAATGTTCATATGGTGTTATTAAAGAAAGGTCTGACATCAAAAGAAAAAACAGAAATGCTTGACCAGATCAAGGATGTTGATGGTGTAAAATGGGCACTTGGAATGGACTCTTTCGTAGGTGCGGCATTCCCTGATACCATGATCCCAAGTAATCTGAAGAAGATGCTGGAAAGCGATGAGTACGAGATGGAATTTATCTGCTCCAAATATAAAACAGCCACAGACGAGGTAAACAATCAGATTGATGAGATCCAGAAGATTGTAAAAGGATACAGTCCGGAATCTATGGTAATCGGAGAAGCACCTCTGACCAAGGATCTTCAGGATGTTACGGATGTGGATTTAAAGACTGTAAATACTATCTCTATCCTGGCAATTTTCATTATTATCATGGTTGTGTTTAAATCCATTTCGCTTCCGTTTATTCTGGTTGCAGTTATTGAGTTTGCGATTTTTGTCAATATGTCCGTTCCTTATTATCAGGGAAAGGAAGTGGTGTTCGTAGCAAGCATTGTTATCGGTTGTATCCAACTGGGAGCTACTGTTGACTATGCAATCCTTATGACCAGCAGATACCAGAAAGAACGTGGTCTTGGAAAGAGTAAGAAAGAATCCATTGCCATCGCACATAAAACTTCCATGAAGTCAATTGTGATCAGTGGCTGCAGCTTCTTTGCGGCAACTTTCGGAGTTGGTCTTTATACACAGGTAGATATGATCGGAAGTATCACAAACCTGCTTTCACGTGGAGCTGTGATCAGTACACTGGTGGTATTGTTTATACTTCCGGCTATGTTTATGATATTTGATTCTCTCATCTGCCACACATCTATTGGATTTGCCAAGAAGAAACCGGCAAAAGAGAAGAAACAGTGATTCAGGATTTTTAAAAAGAAGCTTATTGTAAAGAGATAGAATAAAGGAGTAAGTTATTATGAACAGAAACAGAAAGAAAGCAGCTGCAGCAACGCTTGCAGCAGGAATGGCTGTAGTTCTCGGAGCAGGTACTGTAATGGCAGCTGCATCAACAGGTGATAATGGATTGCAGAAAGAAGAAACCGTTTATGTAAATACAACTGCCGGAGGAGAAGTAACGGATGTCACAGTATCTGACTGGCTGAAAAATTCCGGAGACAGTTCCAATTCTGAGGTGAAAGATGCCTCTGATCTTCAGGATATAAAAAACGTAAAAGGTGATGAAACATTTACTCAGAACGGAAATGATCTGACCTGGAGTACTGATGGAAAGGATATTTATTATCAGGGAAAGACAGAGAAAAATCTCCCGGTTTCCGTAGGAATTAAATATTATATGGATGGAACTGAGGTTTCTCCGGAAGCTCTGGCAGGAAAGACAGGACATCTGAAAATGGAAGTGACATATGCAAATACTTCTAAAACAACCAAAACAGTGAATGGCAAAAAGACTGATATTTATTCACCCTTTGTTATGGTGACAGGAATGATCCTTTCTACAGATAATTTCTCCAATATTACAGTAGATAACGGTAAGGTTATTTCTGACGGAAGCAGAAATGTTGTTGTCGGTTTTGGTATGCCGGGAATGAAAGAAAGTCTGGATATGTCTTCTGATATTGCAGATGAAGTGAATATCCCTGAAGGATTTACAGTGGAAGCAGATGTTACAGACTGTGAGATGAATTCTACATTTACCGTAGCACTTACAGATATTTTCAAAGATATTGATCTGGATGATGTGGATGGACTGGATGAGCTGAAGGATTCAATGAAAGATCTGACGGATGCAGCAGTAAAACTGGTAGACGGAACCAAAGATCTTTATGATGGAACTAATAAACTCAATGACAAATATAAAGAATTTTATGATGGAATCGGAACTCTGAAAAGTGGTGTCAGTGATCTGAATGACGGAGCAAAAGAACTGGATGACGGAGCAAAGGAATTAAGCAGCGGAGCACAGACACTGAATACAGGGGCACAGACTTTAAACAGTGGTGTTTCCTCTTATACAGCAGGGGCAGACACACTTTCAGATGGAATCAAACAATATACAGCAGGAGTAGATACGCTGGACAGCAAGATGGCGGACTATGAGGCAGGGATGAAATCTCTTTCCGATGGTGTAAATGCATATGTTGCAGGCGGCAATCAGCTTGCAGGCGGGGTGCAGAGCTATGTAACAGGAACAACTACTCTGACAGACGGAATGCAGCAGTATATTGCAGGAGTTAATCAGCTTGCAGGCGGTGTGGGTCAGTATGCTGGTGGTATCAAGAGCTTAGTGAATGGAATTGGTCAGGTTGTTCCGGGAATTGATACTGCTGTAAATGGAATCCAGACTGCTGTAGAAAAAATGACAGCTCTTTCATCTAAAATCGATGCAAATCAGATTGCTAATTTCAGTGACAGCATGACGGCTTATACAACAGGCGTTTCTGATTACACTTCTGCAGTTGGCCAGTATATTGAAAGTGTAGAACAGCTTGCATCAGGACTGAGCCAGCTTGAGAGCTCACTTGAAAACATGGGAGCTTCCACAGCTTCAGAAATAGAAGAAAGTGCAAATGCAATGTCCGGACAGTTAAATGACAGTGCTGAAACCATGAACAGTCAGGCAGATGCAATTGAATCCTGGATCAGTGATTCCGCAGAGGCTTCTGTAGATGCATCTTCTGTAGATGCAGGAGTTGCAGCAGTCAGCAGTCAGCTAGAAGCAGCAGAATCTGCTTTGTATAATATTGATACCAGCAATATGGATGATGAAACAGCAGCTGCTGTAGAAGCTGCGATTGATGGTGCGTTAGGTTCTATTCAGGCAGCTGAGGACAGTGCATCTAATATTGATACATCCACAATTACAGCCTCCGCACCTGATACGTCAGCATTGCAGTCAGCAGCAGACGCTTTAAGGGCATCTGCGTCCAGTGCAGAATCAACAGCAGATGCACAGGAAGAGGCAGTCAACAGCAGTATTGAACAGATGAAACAGCAATTACAGGCATTAACTCAGGGAATGCAGACAGTGCAGAAGACTGTATCACAGTTAAATGCAGGTGCAAAAGAGCTTACTTCTAATGATGGCACATTAAAAGCAAGTGGAACCCAGCTTGCTCAGTCAGGAACCCAGATTGCTACAGCAGTAAATCAGATGAGTACATTATTTACCGGACTTGGACAGCAGCTTCCGGAAATGCTGCAGGGAATCGATCAGCTGAAAGCAGGCTCTGATCAGCTGACTACTGCAAATAAATCTCTCCAGAGTGGATATGAAAGCCTTGCAAAAGCAAGCACAGAACAGATGATTTCCGGCGCAGATACACTGCTTAGTTCCGGAAAGACACTGACAGATGGAATTGCACAGCTTCAGGGTGAAAATAATGTTAATGCACAGACACTGTTAAAAGGAGCCAAGACTCTTAAGAGCGCAAGAAAGAGCCTGACCAGTGGTATGTCTCAGATCAATTCTGCAACAGGTCAGATTACAAGTGGTGTGGAAACTCTGGCATCTAACAGTGGAACACTGTACAGCGGAGCAGATCAGCTTTCTTCGAACAGTTCTACATTAAACAGCGGAGCATCTCAGCTTGCATCAGGAACTCAGACACTTGTATCAGGAGCACAGACCCTTGCATCAGGAACAGGCAGCCTTGTATCCGGCACTCAGACATTAATGGATGGTGCGGATAAGCTTTCTGATGGCAGTGATCAGCTTAAAGATGGTATCAGCGATCTGAATGACGGAGCAAAAGAACTGAACAAAGGACAGAAGAAATTCTATAAAGAAGGTATTAAGAAACTGGATGATACAGTAAACGGAGATCTTCAGGATATTCTTGACAGATTTGAGGTAATCCAGTCTGACGATGTAATGTACACAACATTCACAGACAGATCCGGCGATATGGACGGAAATGTTAAATTTATTTTCGAATCTGACCCGATTGAAATCAGTGATGATGAGAAATAGATATCATAAACCTGAGACATACAGAATAAGGGAAAGATGAACAGCCAGACTTATCTAAAATGGGGCAGATGCAATCAGGCAACTGCCCCATTGCTTATGAAAAAGCTTTCTGTTATAATAAAAAAGTCAGATGGGAATTTTAGAAAACAAGAAAGCATCAGGTGATTAAATGGAAAATACAAAATCACAAAAAAAGTCGTATTCAACAGCATCTTCCAAGAGCAGGGTGCGTCGAAAAACAAAAACAGATTATTATGATTACAGTCTGGTAGCAGTTATTGTACTGCTGACCTGTTTTGGGCTTATCATGCTGTACAGTACAAGCTCCTATATGGCTCAGATAAATTACGGAAGCGACATGTATTTTTTTAAAAAACAGGCCATCATCAGCGTGGCATGTATTATCATGGCACTGATCATTTCCAGGCTCAATTATCGGATACTGAACCGTTTTAGCACAGCTTTGTATGTAGCGGCACTGGTGTTGATGGCACTGGTAAAAACACCGCTGGGGCAGTCTTCTCATGGTGCCCAGAGATGGCTGAATCTTGGACCGGTTCAGTTCCAGCCGGCAGAGCTTGCCAAGATAGCAGTTATTGTCTGCCTCCCATATATGATCGTGCATATGGGAAAGAAAGTCCGTACCTTAAAGGGCTGTATGGTTCTTGCTGTTGTGGGAGGCGGACTGGCACTGGCTGCATATGTATTTACGGACAATCTGAGTACAGCAATTATTATTTTCTGTATTACTGCAGGACTGATTTTTGTGGCTCACCCGGATATTAAGATTTTTATTATTATTGCAGGTGTTGTTATTGCGCTGGCAGTGATCGGAGTCATTTTTCTGAATGCAACAGTGAGTGTTGATGGAAGTGGAAGCTTTCGTCTGAGACGAATCATGGTATGGCTTCATCCGGAAGAATATGCGGACAGTTGGGGGTATCAGACAATTCAGGCATTGTATGCGATTGGCTCGGGAGGATTTTTTGGCAGAGGACTTGGAAACAGTATTCAGAAGCTGGGAAGTGTACCTGAGGCACAGAATGACATGATTTTTTCAATTATCTGTGAAGAACTGGGGATTTTTGGAGGTCTTATCGTGCTGATGCTTTATGCATATCTGTTATACAGGCTGTTTGTTATTGCACAGAATGCACCGGATATGTTTGGCTCACTTATGGTCAGTGGGATTTTTATTCACATAGCATTGCAGGTTATTCTTAATATTGCGGTTGTTGTAAACCTTATGCCGAATACAGGTGTCACTCTTCCATTTATCAGTTATGGAGGTACGTCGATCGTATTCCTTATGGCAGAGATGGGACTTGCGCTGAGTGTGGCAAGGCAGATTAAATTTGAGGAATAAAAAATGTAATAAAATAGTGCTTGACAAACAGGAGGGAAGAATATATACTTTGAACATCAAAGTAATCAATCCCGATAAAACCAAATCTGAATAAATGAGACGTATTTACTGGTCTGACGGATGATAAGGTTGAAAACAAGAAAAAGCAGAATCATCATCTGCTTAACAAAATAATAAAAAACAAGTGATAACCGGAGCAGGAAAAAGAGAAGCATTCCGGGGCTTGAATTAAAGGAGAAGAGAAAATTATGTTAGAAAAAATGAGTGAAATGATCGCAGAGCAGTTAAATTGTGATGCAGCAGGAATTACTGCTGAAACTTCTTTCAAGGATGATCTTGGCGCAGACTCACTTGACCTGTTTGAGCTGGTTATGGCTCTGGAAGATGAATACAATATTGAGATCCCGGCTGAAGATCTTACAGATTTAACAACAGTCGGAGCTGTTATGGATTATCTGAAAAACAAAGGCGTAGAGGCTTAATCATATAGAAATGACAAATAACTCCTTGGAGCCAGAGATGGCTTCGGGGAGAATTTTTTGACATTATAATTTGAATATCAAAATATTTTAAACTGAAATAATTTGCAATCAGAAACAAATTGTTATCATCTGATATAAACATAAAAATAAAGGAAAGGAAAATGATATGTCTAAAATTGCATTTGTATTTCCGGGACAGGGTGCACAGTATACAGGAATGGCGAAAGATTTTTATGAAAAATATGCTGTAAGTCGCGAAGTATTTGAAAGCGCATCAAAAGCATCCGGACTTGATGTGAAAGCTTTATGCTTTGAAGAAAATGACAGATTAAATATTACAGAATATACACAGATTGCCATGCTGACAGCAGAAATCGCAATCTTAAGAGCTGTAGAGGAAGCCGGAATCAGGTCTCAGGTAAATGCTGGACTGAGCCTTGGAGAATACGGAGCACTGGTGGCCTCCGGTGTTATGAAGGAAGAGGATGCATTTACTGTAGTGCGAAAAAGAGGAATTTTTATGCAGGAGGCATATCCTACAGGTGGTGCAATGTCCGCTGTTCTTGGAACAGATGCAGAGCTGATTGAAAAAATCTGCAATGAGACACAGGGAATTGTATCCATTGCAAATTATAACTGTCCGGGACAGATTGTGATCACAGGCGAGGAGACAGCAGTTGCAGCAGCAGGGGAGGCATTAAAGGCAGCAGGCGCCAGACGTGTGATTCCTCTTAAAGTCAGTGGCCCATTTCACTGTGAGCTTCTCAAAGGCGCAGGGGAAAAACTGGGACAGGAACTTGAGAAGGTAGAAATCCAGTCATTTACAGTACCTTATGTGACAAATGTAACTGCACAGTATGTGACAGGACCGGAGCAGGTAAAGGAATTGCTTGTCAGTCAGGTTTCATCCTCTGTGCGCTGGCAGCAGTGTGTAGAACAGATGATTGATGATGGTGTAGATACTTTTATTGAGATTGGACCGGGAAAAACTCTGACAGGATTTCTCAAAAAGATCAACAGAAATGTAAAAGCATTACATGTTGAGAAAACAGAAGATCTGGATGAAGTGAGAAAGGAGTGTCTGTAAAATGCTGAAAAATAAAATTGCCCTGATTACAGGTGCAGGACGTGGAATCGGACGAGCCATTGCTATTGCTCTTGCAAAGGAAGGTGCAGAGGTGGTTATCAATTACAATGGTTCTGAAGAGAGAGCGAAGGAAGTAAAACAGACCATCGAAGAAAACGGTGGAAAAGCTTCCATATATAAATGCAATGTCAGTGATTTCGCAGCCTGTGAAGCAATGATCAAAGATATAGTTAAAGAATACGGACACCTTGATATTCTGGTTAATAATGCAGGAATTACCAAAGATGGTCTGATCATGAAAATGAAAGAAGAGGATTTCGATTCTGTACTTAATGTAAACCTGAAAGGTACATTCAATACAATCCGTCACAGTGCCCGTCAGATGCTGAAACAGAGAAGTGGAAAGATCGTCAATATTTCTTCTGTTTCCGGAATCCTCGGAAATGTGGGCCAGGCAAATTATGCTGCATCCAAAGCAGGTGTGATCGGTCTGACAAAAACAATGGCAAGAGAGCTGGGCAGCCGGGGAATTACGGTAAATGCTATTGCACCCGGATTTGTAGACACAGAGATGACAGAAGTACTCTCAGAAGAAATCAGGGAAAATGCATGTAAGCAGATTATCCTGGGACGTTTCGGAAAACCGGAGGATATTGCAAATACAGCGGTATTTCTGGCATCAGACAAAGCAGACTATATTACAGGACAGGTCATCAGCGTAGATGGCGGTATGAACGTATAAATAAGGAGAACAAAATGAGAAGAGTTGTAATTACAGGTATGGGAGCAATCACTCCGGTAGGCCTTAGTGTAGAAGAATTCTGGAACAGTGTAAAAGAAGGAAAAACAAACTTTGCAGAAGTAACACGTTTTGATTCCACAAATTACAGAGCGCATATGGCAGCAGAGATCAACAATTTTAATCCAAAGGATTATATGGATTTCAAATCTGCAAAACGTATGGAGCTTTTCAGCCAGTATGCGGTAGCAGCAGCAAAAGAAGCTATTGAGCAGTCCGGACTGGATATGACAAAAGAAGATCCCTTCCGTGTAGGCTGTAGCGTGGGAAGCGGTATCGGAAGTATGCAGGTGGTAGAGAAATCCTGCGAAATTCTCAACACAAAGGGACCAGGAAGACTGAATCCTCTGATGATTCCTCTTCTGATCTCCAATATGGCATCCGGAAATGTTTCCATTCAGTTTGGACTCCGCGGAAAGAACATTAATGTTGTAACTGCCTGTGCAACAGGAACCCACAGCATCGGAGAAGCATACCGTACTATTCAGTGCTCTGATGCAGATGTTATGGTTGCAGGTGGAACGGAAGCAGCTATCACACCAACAGGCTTTGGTGGTTTTGCGGCACTGACAGCATTGACCTCATCCACAGATCCTGAGAGATGTTCCATCCCTTTTGACAAAGAAAGAAGCGGTTTTGTAATGGGCGAGGGTGCCGGCGTGGTAGTTCTGGAAGAACTGCAACATGCCAAAGCACGTGGAGCGAAAATCCTTGGCGAGGTTGTCGGATATGGTGCAACAGGAGATGCTTACCACATTACATCCCCTGCAGAGGACGGTTCCGGTGCTGCCAAAGCTATGGAATGGGCTGTAAAAGAAGCAGGAATTTCCACAGATGATGTATGGTATGTAAACGCACATGGTACAAGCACACATCATAATGACTTATTTGAAACAATTGCCATTAAGAAAACATTTGGTGAACACGCAAAAGAAATGAAAATAAATTCTACAAAATCTATTACAGGACATCTTCTGGGAGCTGCCGGTGCAGTGGAAGTGATCACCTGTGTAAAAGAACTTCAGGAAGGCCTGATCCATCAGACTGTTGGTTATAAGGTGCCGGATGAACAGTGTGACCTGGATTATGTAGGAAACGGTAATGTAAAGATGGATATCAAATATGCACTTACCAATTCTCTTGGCTTTGGCGGACATAACGCATCCTTACTTATTAAAAAGTACGAAGACTGATCACGCAGATAATAAATGGTATGGTGATTTTGAAAACAATATACGACAGTGATCTTATAATATAGCTATTTCAGCAGGAGGAAATAAATGGAACTGGCAAATATATTAGAACTGATCCACGCAGTCAGCGATTCAGATCTCACAGAATTTAACCTGCAGGACGATACCTTAAATATTTCCATGTCAAAAGAGAAAACAATTGTACAGCAGATGGCAGTCAATACTGATCCGGCAGATGCTCAGCAGTATCAGCCGGTAGTGCAGCAGGCTGTACATGTAGAATCCGTCAATGCTGTTAACGATGAAGTACAGACAGGAAGTGTGGTAAAATCTCCTCTTGTAGGTACCTATTATGCAGCATCTTCTCCGGAAAATCCCCCCTTTGTAAAAGTAGGAGATAAAGTAAGCAAAGGTCAGGTCCTTGGCATTGTGGAAGCAATGAAGCTGATGAACGAGATTGAATCAGAATTTGATGGTACAGTAAAAGAAATCCTTGTAGAAAACGAGCAGATGGTAGAGTTCGGACAGCCGATGTTTGTGATAGAATAGAAGAAGGAGGTAAAAAACTATGAAACTTACAACAAAAGAAATCATGGAGATCATTCCCCACAGACACCCGTTCCTCCTGATTGATACTATTGAAGAACTGGTGCCGGGTGTGAAGGCAACAGGAAAGAAATGTGTTACCTATAATGAGCCGCATTTCGCAGGACACTTCCCACAGGAACCGGTTATGCCGGGAGTTCTGATCGTTGAAGCGCTTGCGCAGACAGGTGCAGTTGCAATTCTGAGTAAACCGGAAAATAAAGGAAAGATCGCATATTTTGCATCGATCAACAATGCAAAATTCAAGAACAAAGTAGTTCCCGGAGATACCCTTACTCTTGAAGTAGAGATCATTAAGGAAAAAGGTCCCATGGGAGTGGGAAAAGCAAAAGCAACAAACCAGGACGGTAAGGTAGCAGTGATCGCAGAGCTGACTTTTGCAGTAGGAGCATAACAGATGTTTAATAAAATTTTGATCGCCAATCGTGGTGAAATTGCAGTGAGGATCATCCGGGCATGTCGTGAGATGGGAATCCGCACAGTAGCCGTATACTCAGAAGCAGACAGAGATGCCCTGCATACCCAGCTTGCAGATGAAGCAGTATGCATCGGAAAGGCACAGTCATCAGACAGCTATCTGAACATGGAGCGAATCTTAAGTGCTACCATTGCCACAAAAGCAGAAGCAATCCACCCGGGATTCGGATTTCTCTCAGAGAACAGCCGTTTTGTGGAAATGTGTGAGAAATGTAATGTGGCATTTATTGGTCCTTCCGCAGAAGTAATTTCCAGAATGGGAAATAAATCTGAGGCGAAAAACACAATGCGGAAAGCTAAAGTCCCGGTAGTGCCCGGCACAAAGGAGCCGGTCTACACAGTAGAGCAGGCTTTGGAAGCTGTAAAGGAAATCGGTTTTCCGGTCATGATCAAAGCATCAGCAGGCGGCGGTGGAAAAGGAATGCGTGTAGCCGGAAATGAACAGGAATTTGCCAAATTGTTTGAGACAGCACAGCAGGAGTCGGTCCATTCCTTCTCCGATAATACCATGTATCTGGAACGGTTTGTGGAGAATCCCAGACATGTTGAAGTGCAGATTCTTGCGGATAAATACGGAAATGTAGTTCATCTGGGAGAACGAGACTGCTCTGTTCAGAGACGTCACCAGAAAATGATCGAAGAGTCTCCGTGTATCGCAATCTCTGATGATCTGAGAAAGAAAATGGGTGAGACAGCAGTACGGGCAGCAAAGGCAGCAGGCTATGAAAGTGCAGGAACCATAGAATTTCTTCTGGATCAGTCCGGAGAATTTTATTTCATGGAAATGAACACCAGAATCCAGGTAGAACATCCGGTAACAGAATTTGTGTCTGGTGTAGACCTGATCAAAGAGCAGATCTGCATTGCAGCAGGTGAACCGTTAAGCGTTCAGCAGAAAGACATAGAAATCCGCGGTCACGCCATGGAATGCAGAATCAATGCCGAGGATCCTGAGAGACATTTCATGCCATGTCCGGGTAAGATCACTGACTTACATCTTCCCGGTGGAAATGGAATCCGCGTGGATACAGCAGTTTATAATGACTACGCAATCCCGCCCTACTATGATTCTATGATTGCCAAGATCATTGTTTATGACAAAGACCGCCGCAGTGCCATTCGAAAGATGATCAGTGCACTTGGAGAAGTTGCCATCGAAGGAGTAAAAACTAACGTGGATTTTCTGTATGAACTTCTCAATCAGCCGGATTTTCAGGAAGGAAATATCACCACAGATTTCATTCCGCAGCATTATCCGGATCTGTAAAAGAAAACTGGTGCAAATATATTTTATAGTTCAGCAGAAAGTACATATTTATTATTGAAATGTAATTGATAAGCAAATCGATAAAATTATTTTTGACAGAATTAGTTTGATTAATAGTTATTAACGTTATTTTGTTGTCTGAAAGAACATCAAATTGGGTTACATAAAGGAGCAGGATTTTAATGGCAGACTTGAAGAGATTTTTTAAGAAAACAGTTTCAGAAGACCGGCATAAACAGGCCGCATCTGTTTCCGTACCTGAAGGCTTATGGATCAAATGTCCAAAGTGCGGAGAAATGGTTTACAGAGAAGACGTAATATCCAACGCCTATGTGTGCCCGAAATGCGGAGGATATTTCAGAATCAGTGCGAAACGCCGGATCAAAATGATCGCAGATAAAGGAAGTTTTAAAGAGTGGTTCACAGGAATTGACAACAGCAATCCACTGGACTATCCGGATTATCCGCAGAAAATTGAGGATCTGAGAGAAAAAACACACCTTGATGAGGCAATTCTCATCGGAGAAGCCACCATCGGAGGAATCCGTACAGTGATCGGAGCCATGGATACCAGATTTCTCATGGCTTCCATGGGATATGTGGTGGGAGAAAAGATCACCCGCTCATTTGAAGAAGCAACAAAACAGGGACTTCCGGTCATTCTGTTCTGTTGCTCCGGCGGTGCCAGAATGCAGGAAGGAATTGTATCACTGATGCAGATGGCAAAAACCTCCGCAGCCATTAAACGTCACTCCCAGGCAGGGCTTCTCTACACATCTGTGCTGACAGACCCGACTACCGGTGGCGTTACAGCAAGCTTTGCCATGCTTGGAGATATTATCCTTGCAGAGCCAGGCTCACTGATCGGATTTGCCGGCCCGAGAGTCATTGAACAGACTATAGGTCAGAAACTGCCGGAGGGCTTCCAGAGACCGGAATTTCTTCTGGAACATGGATTTCTCGACGGAATTGTTGAACGAGGCTCTATGCGGGATGTTCTTTCGCTGATCCTGAAACTGCATGATACCAGAAAATGTTACGGAGAATTTCCACAGGAAACATCTGCCAGATCTTTCGATACTTTTGGCAAAAAGAAAAAGCAGAAGAAACAAAAAAATCTCACAGCCTGGGACAGAGTCCAGATTGCCAGAAGCAGTGACCGTCCGTCAGCAGCGGAATATATTGATGCCATTTTTGATGATTTCATGGAATTTCATGGTGACAGAGGTGTCAGAGACGACAATGCCATCATCGGCGGCATTGCTACACTGGACGGACAGCCCGTTACAGTAATCGGAATCCGTAAAGGGCATACTACAAAAGAAAACATCAGATGTAACTTCGGAATGCCATCACCGGAAGGGTACAAAAAGGCTCTTCGACTGATGAAACAGGCAGAGAAATTCGGACGTGCAGTCATTGCATTTGTAGACACTCCGGGGGCATTCTGTGGACTGGAAGCAGAAGAACGGGGACAGGGCGAAGCCATTGCAAGGAATCTTCTGGAAATGTCCGATTTGAAGGTGCCGGTTCTTTCGGTTGTAATTGGTGAAGGCGGCAGTGGCGGTGCACTTGCACTTGCAGTCGGCAATGAAGTCTGGATGATGGAAAATGCAACCTACACCATCCTTTCACCGGAAGGCTTTGCATCCATTCTCTGGAAAGACAGCAGAAAGGCACCGGAAGCTGCGGAGGTCATGAAAGTAACGGCGGCTCATCTGAAAGAACTGGGAATCATTGAACGGATCATACCGGAGGAATATCCTGCAAGTGAGGAGAATTTGCCGGAAATTGCAGAGTATATGAAGATCAGAATGAAGCAGTTCCTGGAGAAACAGACTGGTAAAAGTGGACTGCAGATTGCACAGGAACGGTATGAGAGGTTTCGTAAGATGTAGCACGATGTTAAAAGGGACGCGCAGAAAAATATTTTATTTGGAGTGCGGTTTCGGGGTCTAAGATATTCTAAGCTCTCAGAAATCTGCTAAAGGCATGAGCCGTCTTGTCAAACTCGCTCCGTTGCAAACTTCGCTCAGACAGTGATGCAGCCGGCTCATAACGCAGATTTCTGAGAACTAAGAATATCTAAGACCCCTGCAAATGCACTCCAAATAAAATATTTTTCTGCGCTGTTTTGTTGCAGGTTGTCATGCACTTTCTTAGGGTTACTATAGTTATGTTGTGTAGCAGATATGTTATTTAGCTAATTGTTCTGTAAAGTCAGGAGTGGTATATTCTTTATTGTTGTACACTAAATATGTTATATAGCCGATAGTCAGCATGGGAAGCAATTATGTTTGGGGGCGAATTTGAGGGTTCATTGTAGTTCTTGGTATTTGGGAAGCCGCGTTATGAGCCGATCGTTTCACTGTCTGAGCGGAGTTTGCAACGGAGCGAGTTTGAGAGAGCGGCTCATGATTTTAGCGGCTTCCCGAATGCCTAGAAATACAATGGTTCCGAAACTGAGCCCCCAAACATAATTGCTTCCCATGCGTCCCTTTCCATAACAAACTTTTTTAAAATTTCCTCCATCCCGACTTGAAATAAGAAAGCCTCTGACGTATAATAAACCCGAAAGTAGAAAGGCGCTGCTTTTAAGCAGGGTCTTTTTTTACAGATTTTGAATATATAAAAAATTCAGGAGTGAAAAAAGTTATGACCAAGATCAGAACAAGATTTGCACCAAGCCCTACAGGCAGAATGCATGTTGGAAATTTAAGAACAGCATTATATGCATACCTTATTACAAAACATGAAGGCGGAGATTTCATCCTCCGTATTGAAGATACAGACCAGGAACGTTACGTAGAAGGCGCTGTAGATATTATCTATCGTACACTTGCAAAAACAGGACTTCTCCATGATGAAGGTCCGGACAAGGACAAAGGCTTTGGACCGTATGTTCAGAGTGAGCGTCAGGCACAGGGAATCTATCTGAAATATGCACAGCAGTTAGTAGAACAGGGTGATGCATACTACTGTTTCTGTAAGAAGGAAGAACTGGAAGGTATGAAACGTGTTGTGGCAGGAAAAGAGATTTCCATTTATGACAAACGCTGCCTTAAACTTTCCAAAGAAGAAGTACAGCGTCGTCTTGATGCAGGAGAACCACACGTAATCCGTTTCAATATGCCAACAGAGGGAACTACAACATTCCATGATGTAATCTACGGAGATATCACAGTAAACAATGAGGAACTGGAAGATCTGATCCTGATCAAATCTGACGGATACCCAACTTATAACTTTGCAAACGTAATCGATGACCATTTAATGGAGATCACACACGTAGTAAGAGGTAACGAGTATCTTTCCTCAGCTCCGAAATACAACCGTATCTACGAAGCTTTCGGATGGGATATCCCGGTTTATGTACATTGTCCGCTGATCACAGATGAGACACACCAGAAGCTTTCCAAACGTTGTGGACATTCCTCTTATGAAGACCTGCTTGATCAGGGATTTGTTTCAGAAGCAATCATCAACTATGTGGCACTTCTCGGATGGAGTCCTTCTGACAACAGAGAGATCTTTACACTGGATGAACTGGTACAGGTATTTGATTATCATCATATCAATAAATCTCCGGCAGTATTTGATATTGCGAAACTTCGTTGGATGAATGGTGAGTATATCAAGAAAATGGATGCGGATGAATTCTATGAGAGAGCACTTCCGTATATGAAAGAAGTTCTGAAGAAAGACTACAACTTCAAAAAGATTGCAGGAATGGTACAGACCAGAATCGAAACATTCCCTGACATTCCGGCTCTGATTGACTTCTTTGAGGAAGTACCGGAATATGATTCCGCCATGTACTGCCATAAGAAAATGAAGACAAATGAAGAGACTTCTCTTACAGTATTAAAAGAAGTACTTCCGGTTCTGGAAGAACAGGAAGATTATACAAATGATCCGTTATTTGAAACATTAAGTGCATTTGTAAAAGAGCATGGTTATAAGAACGGATATGTAATGTGGCCTCTGCGTACTGCTGTTTCCGGCAAGCAGATGACGCCGGCCGGTGCTACTGAGATCATGGAGATCATCGGTAAAGACGAGACAATCAAACGAGTAAAGGCAGCTATTGAGAAATTAAGCAAATAAATATGAAGAGAAATCCATCTCAACTTCGGGCAATCACTCACCTGTCAGGACCTATGATGGTCCTGGCAGGTCCCGGCTCGGGGAAAACTTCCGTTATTGTGGAGAGAACTGCATACATGATCAATGAGGGGAAGATACCGGCTTCTTCTATTTTGGTTGTAACTTTTTCCAGAGCAGCGGCAACAGAGATGAAAGAACGGTTTTTGAAATTCGTGGGACAGAACAGAAGCGAAGTGACTTTTGGAACTTTCCACGGAATTTTTTATGGGATTTTGAAAGCGGCCTATCATCTGAGTGCGGCCAATATTCTTTCTGAGGAAGAGAAATTCAGTATTCTACGTGAGATGACTGAGAAATATGGACAGGAAATGGCTCAGGAGGGAGATTTCATTGAAGAAGTTGCCAGGGAAATCAGTGTTGTAAAGGGGAACTGTATTTCTCCGGAGCATTATTATGCATCCTGTTGCTCGGATGAGATATTCAGGGACATTTTTCATGGCTATAAGCAGGCTCTGAAGGCGAAACGCAAGCTGGATTTTGATGATATGATCCTCTGTTGTTATGAACTTTTTTCTCAGAGACAGGATATCCTGAATGCATGGAGAAGAAAATTTGTCTACATTCTGGTGGATGAGTTTCAGGATATCAACAGCTTACAATACAAGATTTTGCAGATGCTGGCGGCACCTGTCAATAACCTGTTTATTGTAGGAGATGATGACCAGTCCATCTATCATTTCCGGGGCGCAAGACCAGAGATTATGTTAAATTTTACAAAGGATTATCCGAAGGCAGAGACAGTCCTTCTGAATGTGAATTACCGGTGCAGTAAGAATATCCTGCGTACAGCCATGGAAGTGATCGGATGTAATACCAGACGTTTCAAAAAGCAGCTGGATACTCCAAATGAAGAAGGGATGCCTGTGACGTGCAAGGAATTTGATAATCCAAGAGAAGAGTATATGTGCGTGGTGGCAGCACTGAAAAAAAGAATGGAGCGCGGCGAGGATCTGCTGAATACGGCAATCCTGCTTCGTACAAATCAGGAATCGGAAGGTCTGATCAATGTGCTGATGGAATATCAGGTTCCTTTTACAATGAAAGAACAGCTTCCCAATCTTTTCCGCCACTGGATCTGCCGGGCGCTTCTGGCTTATCTTGAAATGGCAGCAGGAGACAGGAGCAGGAAGAATTTTCTGGAGATTATGAACCGGCCAAATCGCTATATTTCCAGAGAAGCGTTGAACAGTTCGCAGATTAATTTTAATGAACTTCGGGAATATTATAAAGACAAGGACTGGATGTGCGACAGGATTACCACACTGGAAACGCATCTGAGGATTCTTGGTACTCTTTCCCCTTTTGCTGCGATTAATTTTATCAGAAAAGGAATGGGATTCGAAGAATACTTGCGTGAATATGCACAGTATCGTAAAATAAAACCAGAGGAACTGCTTGAGACCCTGGACCGGATCCATGAGAGTGCAAAAGGCATGAAAACCCTGGCGAAGTGGCAGGCTTACATAGAAGAATATACGAAGCGCCTGAATGAACAGGCAAGGAAACAGCAGGATAAAAAAGAAGGAGTGACTATATCCACACTCCATGCGGTAAAAGGTCTGGAATATGATATTGTGTATATTCTGAATGTTAATGAAGGAAGCATTCCATATCGCAAGGCGGTTTTGGCAGAAGCAGTGGAAGAAGAACGAAGATTGTTTTATGTAGGGATGACCAGGGCGAAAAAGAAGCTGGTGCTTGCCTATGTGAAACGCCAGTATGAGAAGGAACGGGAGCCTTCCCGGTTTCTTGAGGAGACAGGCCTATGAATAAAGGAATTATTTACTGTACAAAAATACGGGAAGAATATGAAGGCGCACATATGGAGCATATGATCGCAGAGAAACTTCTGGAAATCGCACTGAAAAAAGAATATGGAATCAATCTGTACAATGAACCCAGAGCAGAGGGAGAACATGGAAAACCATTCCTTTCCTATCGTCCGTCCCTGCATTATAATATCAGTCATTCCGGAAAATATGTGGTATGTATTCTGGCTGATCAGGAGGTTGGAATTGATGTGCAGATTCATTGCAGAGTCAATTATGAAAGAATGCTCAGACGTATGGTACCCCGGGAACAGTATCTCGAAATTCTCTCAGATATAAATGTGGAAAAGAAATTTTTTGAACAGTGGGTACTGAGGGAAGCTTATATCAAATGGACCGGTGAGGGGCTTTCCAGAGACATGAGGACTATATCCATGGATGAAGGCAGTCATATGCTGCTTGATATGGAAGACGGTTACAGTGGAGCAGTATGGGCAATGAATCCCATGGAAATCAACTGGAAATATGAAGACATCATACTTGGGTAAGACATGAACAGACAAACGAAGAAAGAAATCCGGAGACTGGCAGTGAAGATTCTTGTAGCAGTACTGGCACTTGGACTGGCTTTCTGGGGATATGCTTTCGTATACAGGGGTAAGACGGAACCTCCTGCAAAATATCCGGTAACCAACCAGGATGCTGCAGTGTATTCATTACGCGGACAGATACAGATGCTGTCGCAGCAGGAGGAGTTAAATACCTTTGCCTTTGAGGGCAGAAAAAAAGAAAAAGAGTACGGAACTTATATTATTCCCGGACTGAGATATACAAGAACATTCCTGAATGCAGAGGGTACAAAACAGGCGGTATGTACTTCCATGACTCCTCAGGGACTTGCAGTGACCGATGAGTATGTACTTGTAAGTGCCTATTGCCATACGGAAAAACATAACTCTGTTATTTATGTGATCAACAAAGAAACTCACAGATTTATCAAAGAGGTAGTCCTGCCAGGTCTGCCTCATGTAGGCGGGCTTGCCTATGATCAGGAACATGATATGCTGTGGTATTCTTCAAATACCAATGGAATCGCACAGGCGATCAGCATTAAGATGGATGTGCTGCGTGACTATAATTATGCGGATAACCATATGCCTGTGCAGGTAAATCAGACATGTAGTCTTTATGGAATCGTGAGAGATTCTTTTATGACTTTCTATAAGGGGTGCCTGTATGTAGGATGTTTTAACAAATATACAGAGAGCACCATCGCGAGATATGCGGTGGATTCAAAAGGTGATCTGGTGAATACTTTTAATGAGGAACTTGGCATGATGTTTGAAATGGCGGTTCCGCTGGATTATTCTACAATATCAGAACAGGCACAGGGAATGGCTTTTTATAACGATAAGCTGTTGTTGTCTCATTCTTTTGGTATTCTGCCATCCAGGATTGTTTTTTATGAACAGTCGGATAAACGTCTGTATGTCAATGAAAATTCTGCAAGATCATACAGAATGCCTGAGATGATCGAGCAGATTGTTGTAGAAGGGGATGAACTTTACGTACTCTTTGAATCAGGAGCTTATGCGTACAGGGGGTATGCAGGAAATGTGGTAGACCGGGTTCTGAAGCTGAATCTGATAAAAATGGAAGAGTCTTATCAGGAAGAGTACTAAAATCGGTTTGTCCACATATATTAAGTGTAAAGAGGTGAGACATATAGAAGCGCAGCAGATTGAAAACCTGTTTGCCGGAAATATCCGGAATCTTTTAATGGATGCGAAGCTGGATTATGATAAATTATATGAGATACGCCTTCGTGTAGGGCGCCCGTTGTTTTTAACTTATGACGGAGGAGAGTGTTTTCTGCGAAAACCGGGTCAGGAACAGTATCTGGTGACAACGGAAGATCTGAAAGAAACACTGGAATATGTCACAGGATATTCCCTGTATGCTTATGAGGATGAGATCAGACAGGGATTTATCAGTGTTCAGGGTGGTCACAGAGTAGGTGTGACCGGAAAGGTAGTGTTGGATCGGGGCAGGATCATGGGAATGAAATATATTTCCTGCATCAATGTCCGTCTGGCACATGAGATTCAGGGATGTGCGGATAAGGTGATGCCTTATATCCGTACAGAGAAATGGGTTGCAAATACATTGATCATTTCACCGCCAAGGTGTGGAAAGACTACGCTGCTCAGAGATATTATCAGGCAGCTCAGTAATGGATGGGCCAATACCCAGGGTCTGACAATAGGTGTGGTGGACGAGAGAAGTGAGCTGGCAGGCTGTTATCAGGGAATTCCTCAGAATGATCTGGGAATGCGTACAGATGTGCTGGACTGCTGTCCGAAATCAGAAGGTATGCAGATGCTGGTCCGTTCCATGTCACCGGATGTGGTTGCAGTGGACGAGTTAGGCTGTGAAGAGGATTTCAAGGCAGTTGACTCAGTGATCCATTGTGGATGTAAGCTGATTGCGACTGCACATGGAAGCTGTCTGGAGGATGTTCTGGATCAGCCATTCTTTTATAAGCTTATGGGCGAGAAAGTATTTGAACGTTATATTATCCTGGACAAAAATGATCAGGCAGGATGTCTGAAAGCTGTATTAGATGAAAATGGAAAAGTATGCTTAGAACAGTAGGATTGTGTGTAATTGTAATTTCCGGTGTCGGTTGCGGTTTTGCCATGAGCAATGAACTTGGCAGACGCAAAAAGATGATGGAAATGATCTTACGGATGATCATCCTCCTAAGAGGAGAAATACGTTATGGAAATAAATCTCTGTACGATGCCTTTACAGGTGCTTCCGGGAAACTGGAAGGGAAGTACAGAGAATTTTTTATACTTACGGCACAGAAAATGAAAGAAAAAACAGGGGATTCCTTTGGGACAATCTTCAGAGAATCGGCCGGAAAGTGTCTGGATCTGGATTGTCTTTTGCAGGAAGAGAGAGACAGATTTTATTCACTGGGAGATCAGCTTGGTTATCTTGGACTGGATATGCAGCTAAAACAGATGGATCTGATGGAAAAGGAAACAGAATATGCGATCAGGGAACTCAGGAAAGATTTTTGTGAAAAAAGAAAATTATACCGCAGTATGGGAATACTGGGCGGAATATTTGTGGCTGTGTTTTTTTGGTGAGCATGTATTTATAATCTGTTTCTTTACTGTGTAGATTACTGTTTTGCTATATTTGGCAGCAGAAGCCGGAAAGGAGAGACTGTGGAGGTAAGTCTTATTTTTAAAATCGCTGCAGTAGGGATTCTGGTTTCTGTTCTCTGCCAGATCCTAAAACACAGTGGAAGGGATGAACAGGCATTTCTGGTAAGCCTGGCGGGGCTTCTGATGGTGCTGTTCTGGATTGTTCCATATATTTATGAACTGTTTGAAAGTATTCAGCAGTTGTTTGTGCTGTGATTTCAAATCAACTGTTATGGCAGTTGACAGAACAGAAAGAGGTTTGAATGGCATGGATATTGTGAAAGTTTCAATCATGGGTATCTGCGGAATGATGCTTGGTTTTATTCTAAAAGAAACCAGACCGGAATTTGCTGTACTTGTGACCATGATGACGGGTTTTCTGATTCTTGGTCTTGCAGCAGGAAAAGTTTCTTATCTGTTTGAAACCATGAACAGGCTGAGAGAAAGCTTCCCCATAGACAGCAGTTATCTCACAGTTCTGGTTAAGATTATCGGGATTACATATATCGGACAGTTTTCATCTGCAATCTGCAAAGATGCCGGATATCAGATGATCGGAACACAGATTGACCTGTTCTGTAAACTGTCTGTGATGGTTCTGAGTATGCCGGTACTACTGGCAATTCTGGATACGATTTCGGAGTTTATGATATGAGGCAGGATAAAGAGAGAAGTATCAGGGAACAGGCAGATCTGTGGAAAGGTTACTGGTGTATACTGGCATGTATACTTTTGGTGGGAAGAGTGTCATATCTTACATTCTTTCAGAATCATATAGTATCCGTATATGCCGCTGCGCAGACAGAACAGAAAGAAGATTCTTCAGTACAGATCCTGCAGGAGAATCTAATGGAAGAGATACAGATTGATGATGTGCAGAAAATGTTGGATGAGATTATGGATGACCATGTTTTTTCTGTCAGAGAAGCACTGATGAATATCATAAACGGGGAGGATCCTGTTTCAAAAGAGACTGTACGGAGCTTTTTGTATAGTCTCTTTTTTTCGGATATAGAGAATGAAAAAGGATTAATACTGAAACTTTTACTTGTGATTTTTATTGCAGCGGTGCTGGCGGAGTTTGCTGATGTTTTCGGAAACGGACAGGTTGGCAGTATCAGCTTTTATATTGTCTATCTTGCGCTGTTTACAATGCTTATGGAGAATTTCTCAAGGCTTGGAAGTACGCTTACAAACTGGCTTCTTGGACTGACGGATTTCATGAAAGTTCTGTCTCCGGCTTATTTTATGACAGTGGCTGCATCAACCGGATCATCAACAGCTGCTGCATTTTATGAAGGAATTTTGCTGATGATCTGGGCGGTTCAGTGGCTTCTTGCAAATCTGTTTCTGCCTGCTGTAAACCTGAGTTTGCTTCTGAAAATGGTTAATTATTTGTCAAAAGAGGAGATGCTTACAAAAATGGCAGAACTTTTGGATGTAGCTGTAAACTGGGGGTTGAAAACTCTTCTGGGAGCTATTGTTGGTCTGCAGATTGTGCGGAATATGGTGAGCCCGGTGATGGATGCCATGAAGCGTTCTGCTGTTGGCAAGGCAGCGAGTGCGATTCCCGGCATTGGAAATGCAGTGACCGCTGTAACAGAATTAGTGCTGACCAGTGCAGTGATGGTGCGAAACAGTTTTGGCGCAGTAATCGTGATCCTTCTGTTGCTGATTGGAGCAGGACCGATTATCCATTATGGAAGTCTTTCTCTGGTTTATCGTTTTCTGGCTGCGATTGCACAGCCAATTTCTGACAAAAGAGTTGTGGGAGCCCTGAGTACAATGGGGGAGGGATGTGCAATGCTTTTAAAGCTTTTGCTGACAGCAGAAGTACTTTGCATGCTGACATTCCTGATAGTTGTAGTTTCTGTATCCTGATGAACTGACAGAAAGATTGCCGGAGGAAACATATGAAAGAAGAGCTGTATTTATGGATTCGGAATCTGGCAGTATTTTATATCTTTTTCACTGCGGTTCTGAATCTGATACCTGACCAGAAGTATGAGAAATATGTACGCTTTTTTATGGGCCTGCTGCTGATTTTTATGATGAGTACCCCGATATTTTCCATTCTTGGAAAAGGTTCGGAACTGACGGAAAGTTTTCTGGATAATTTTTCTGAAGAAAACAGAGAGAAAGAACTCCGGGAATTTCAGAATATTCAGAAAGTCTATCTGGAAAAAGGTTACGAACTGGAACTGGAACAGAAAATCCGGGAAACTCTGGAAAAAAGAGGCATAGAAGTATATAAGGTGAAAGTAAATATAGAAGGGGAGGAGACGCAGGCAAACCTTGTACTGAAGACAGAAATTTCTCAGGAGGAGAGAAAGGAGCTTAAAGATGCGCTGGTGGAAGAGTGGGGACTTAAAGAAAACAGAATTTGTATCCAGATTGTCCGAAATGAATCCGGCAAAATGGGGAATCCTGTTGCTCATCGGAGTACTTCTGGCAGTAGCGGCGATGCCTGTATCCAGTAAGCAGCAAAAGAAAAATACGGCAGGAGAGCAGAGTGAAGATATGCAAAAAAGTGTTCTGGAAGAGAAACTTGAAGCATTTCTTGAAAATACGGAAGGGGTGGGAAAGGTACAGGTTATCCTGATGACAGATGAGAAGAAAGACAGGCAGAGCTTCTATAATTCAGAAACCATACAGGTGACCGGTGTTCTGATTTCTGCGGAAGGTGGAGGAAATCCTGTAGTGGTCCAAAATATTCAGGAGGCGGTCATGGCATTATTTCAGGTGGATGCTCATAGAATTAGAATAATGAAAATGAAATGAGGAGATAAATGTGAAAAAAGTCATCGGAAAAAATCAGGTCATTATTACATCGCTGGCAATTCTGATTGCAGTGGCAGGATATCTGAACTTTGCGGATGTAGATCTTGGATTCAGGGATAAGGAGGCAAGTACGGACAGCAGCAGTATCCTTGAAGATGCAGGATATGATCTTACAGATGAAACTGCTCTTCTGGATGAAAATCAGGCAGATGGAGGTCTGACTGATAACAGTCTTACAGACAGTCAGGAAACGGATACTCCCGGGGAGGCTGTGTTTACGGGTTCTACAGGATTTGCTGCACAGGCAAAGATCAGCAGAGAACAGGTGCGCTCACAGAACAAGGCAGATCTGCAGGACATTATCAATAATGAAGAAATTGATGATGAAGAGAAGCAGGAGGCAATACATACGATGGTCTCGATGACAGACCTTTCAGAAAAAGAAGCGGCAGCAGAGCTTTTGCTGGAGGCGAAGGGCTTTAAGAATGTAGTTGTAAATCTTACCGGAGAAACTGCGGATGTTGTGATCCCTGAAGCAGAACTTTCTGATGCACAGAGAGCACAGATTGAAGATATTGTAAAAAGGAAAACAGGAATTGCGCCAGAAAATATTGTGATCACCCCACTGAAGGAGAGTGAAGATGCAGAAGATACAACACAGACAGATGAAACATCAGCAGATACTTCGTATGAGGAAGACAGCGAAACATCAGCACAGCCATATGAGGATACCGCAATCGATACAACTGATATTTATGACTGATATTTTGATATGAATATGCGAACATATATCTTGACAGAAAAGAGGTGCATATACTAGAATAGGAATGCTGTAAAAAAATAGAAAACGTAACTGATACCGGCTGTTGCCGGTGTTTTATGCAAACAATTATAAAAAAGCGCAACAGGAGGCTGAACGTGTCTAAGTATACGAATGAAATAGAAAAAAGAAGAACATTTGCCATTATTTCCCATCCGGATGCAGGTAAAACTACACTGACTGAGAAATTCCTGCTGTATGGCGGAGCAATCAATCTTGCCGGAAGTGTTAAAGGTAAGGCAACAGCCCGCCATGCAGTGTCAGACTGGATGGAGATCGAAAAAGAGAGAGGTATTTCCGTTACTTCCTCTGTTCTGCAGTTTCATTATGATGGTTACTGCATTAATATTCTGGATACACCGGGACATCAGGATTTCTCGGAGGATACTTACCGTACACTGATGGCAGCAGATTCTGCAGTCATGGTAATCGACGGTTCCAAGGGTGTGGAGGCACAGACCAGAAAACTGTTCAAGGTCTGCGTAATGCGCCATATCCCGATTTTTACATTTATCAATAAGATGGACCGCGATGCAAACGACACATTTGACCTTCTTGATGAGATTGAGAAAGAACTTGGCATCGCAACCTGCCCGATCAACTGGCCAATCGGTTCCGGTAAGAAATTCCGCGGTGTTTATGACCGTAATACAGAGAAAATACTTACCTTTTCTGATACACAGAAAGGTACCAAAGAAGGTGTGATCGAGGAAATCCCGTTAAGTGACAGCCGGGCAGATGAGATTATGGATCCGGAGCAGAAAGCACAGCTTCTGGATGAGATTGAGCTTCTGGACGGCGCAAGTGCAGATTTTGACCAGGAGCTGGTAAGCAAAGGTAAGCTGACACCTGTATTCTTCGGATCTGCGCTGACAAACTTCGGTGTGGAAACATTTCTGGAACATTTCCTGAAGATGACAACATCACCGCTTCCGAGAGTGTCTGATATTGGGGAAATTGACCCCATGGATGATGATTTCTCAGCGTTTGTATTTAAAATCCAGGCAAACATGAACAAGGCACACAGAGACAGAATCGCATTTATGAGAATCTGTTCCGGTAAATTTGACGCTTCCCAGGAAGTATATCATGTGCAGGGTGATAAAAAGATGCGTCTGCTTCAGCCGCAGCAGATGATGGCAGAATCCCGCCATGTGGTAGATGAGGCATATGCCGGAGATATTATCGGTGTTTTTGACCCGGGTATCTTTTCCATCGGAGATACAATCTGTGCACCCGGTAAAAAGTTTGCATTCGAAGGTATTCCTACATTTGCACCGGAACATTTTGCGAGAGTCCGTCAGATTGATACTATGAAGAGAAAACAGTTTGTTAAAGGTATCAATCAGATCGCGCAGGAAGGTGCTATTCAGATTTTTCAGGAGTTTAATACCGGTATGGAAGAAATTATTGTAGGTGTTGTAGGTGTCCTGCAGTTTGATGTTCTGAAATATCGTCTGGAAAATGAATATAATGTAGATATCCGTCTGGAAACACTTCCATATGAACATATTCGCTGGATTGCAAATAAAGAAGAAGTAAAAGTGGATAAGATCATTGGAACCTCTGATATGAAAAAAGTTACTGATCTTAAGGGAAATCCGCTGCTCCTCTTTGTAAATTCCTGGAGTGTGGGTATGACAGAGGACAGAAATCCTGGCTTAATATTAACGGAATTCAGTAAATAACCCTTTTCATTTATCTGTCGATTTGGTATAATGAACAAAGATTAAAGAATCCCTCAGGAGGTTTTCAGATGGCAGAGAAAAGAATAACATATAAAATACAGGATTTAGGAGGCATTGGTGAGGTCCAGATTGCAGATGAAGTGGTCGCTATCATTGCCGGACTTGCTGCTACGGAAGTAAACGGAGTTGCTTCCATGGCAGGCAATATCACAAACGAACTGGTAAGCAAACTTGGAATGAAGAATCTTTCCAGAGGTGTTAAGGTTACTGTACTCGAAGGAGTTGTAACAGTAGACCTGAACCTGAATATCGAATATGGTAAGAACATTCTTGAGACAAGTAAGAAAGTTCAGGAGAAAGTAAAATCATCCATAGAGAATATGACAGGTCTTGAGGTTGCAGATGTTAATATTCATATTGCCAGTGTAGATATGGAGAACGAAAAAGGAAAGTAACCCTTTCCTTTTTTGTGTACTTAAGAGATATTTAGAAAGGAAAGCTGTTTATACAGCAAAAATTATGCGAAGAAGAGAGCAGAGAGAACATATTTTTAAATTACTGTTCATGACAGAATTTAATTCAGAGGAAGAGATGAGTGAGCAGCTTTCACTTTATTTTGATACTCTGGAGGAACTTTCAGAGAAAGATCAGGAGTATATGAGCCGGAAATACCGCCATGTACTTGAAAAATTAGACGAGATCGATGCACTGTTAAATGAGACAAGCAATGGCTGGAAGACAAAGAGAATGAGCCGCGTTGACCTGACTGCCCTGCGTCTGGCAGTGTATGAACTGAAATATGACAAAGATGTACCTACAGGTGTAGCTATCAATGAGGCGGTAGAGCTTGCCAAACGTTTTGGCGGTGAGACTTCCGGTTCCTTTGTAAACGGTATCCTTGGCAAGATTGCCAACAGTGAAAGCGAAGAAAAATCAGAATGAAAAACACATATTCTGTAGGTCAGGTAAACCGTTATATCAAAAATATGTTTACCCAGGATTATTTACTGCAGAAGATTTATGTAAAAGGCGAGGTGTCCAATTGTAAATATCATACAAGCGGACACATCTATTTTTCCCTGAAAGATGAGACAGGAACATTGAATTGTGTGATGTTTGCCGGACACAGACGGGGACTTGCATTTGCCATGAAAAATGGCGATAAGGTGATCGTTGGCGGGAGTGTGGATGTATATGAACGCGACGGCCGCTATCAGATGTATGCAAAGGAGATTACCCTGGAAGGTGCAGGAACTCTGTATGAGAGATATCTTGCATTGAAGCAGGAACTGGAAGATATGGGAATGTTTGCACAGGAGTACAAACAGCCCATTCCGAGATTTATCAGACGTCTGGGTGTGGTAACTGCACCGACAGGTGCGGCTGTTCAGGATATCCGCAATATTTCCTATCGAAGAAATCCCTATTTACAGATTATTTTATATCCGGCTCTTGTACAGGGGGCGGGTGCGGCAGAAAGTATTGTAAAAGGAATACAGATGCTTGATAAGACAGATGTGGATGTGATCATTGTGGGAAGAGGAGGCGGCTCTATTGAAGATCTCTGGGCGTTTAATGAAGAAATCGTGGCCAGAGCTATTTTTGAGTGCAGTACACCTATTATTTCCGCAGTAGGTCATGAAACGGATTTTACAATTGCTGATTTCGTTGCTGATCTGCGAGCTCCTACTCCTTCTGCTGCGGCAGAGCTTGCGGTGGATGATTACAGAAGTGTGATTGAAGCAGTAAGTATTTACAGGCAGCGGTTATATCGTGCAATGAGTGGTAAAATGGATCTGTACCGCAGCAGACTGGAGCATTTTCAGACAAAATTTGCTTATCTGAGTCCGGAGAACAGGCTGCGGGAGCAGAGACAGCGTCTGGCAGATCTGGAGAATGCTGTACAAAATGGAATGAACAGGAAACTTCAGGATGAGAGACACAGATTGTCTGTTTATCTGGAACGTTTTGCAGGACTTTCCCCTTTAAAGAAACTGAATCAGGGATATTCTTATGTGGCAGATAAATATAAAAAGACATTGACAAGTGTAGAACAGGTACAAAATGGGGATACCATTTATATATCTGTGACAGACGGTACGATAGAAGCAGATGTTACAGGTACGGTGAAGGAGGAGAGAATCTATGGCGAAGAAAGAAAACTGTGAGCAGTTACAGGAGGAGAAATCTCTGGAAGAGATGTTTGCAGAACTGGATCTGCTGGCTGAAAAACTGGAAAACAGAGACACATCGCTGGAGGACTCTTTTATACTGTACAGACAGGGCATGGAACTTTTGAAACTTTGCAGCGGGAAGCTGGATACAGTGGAGAAGAAAATGCTGCAGCTTAATGAGGATGGTACATTTAGTGAATTTTCAAGATGAATTAGCAAAGAGAACGGAAGAAACAGAGAAAGTGATCAGAAGCTTTCTGCCTGCAGAGGCGGGATTCGCCGGAACAATGGCTCAGGCTATGAATTACAGTATGCTGGCAGGAGGCAAGCGCCTTCGGCCAATGTTGATCCGGGAGACATATTGCCTGTTTGATGGTAAGGAAGAAGTTGTAAAACCGTTTATGGCAGGAATGGAGATGATCCATACTCATTCCCTGATTCATGACGATCTTCCTGCACTTGATGATGATGATTACAGGCGCGGCAGACTGACTACACATAAGGTATATGGGGAAGCCATGGGAGTGTTAAGCGGTGTTGCGCTGCTTAATTACGCATACGAAACCATGTTTCAGGCATTTGCCCTGACAAAAGAGCAGGATCGGGTAATCCATGCGTTGAGAGTGGTCTCACAGAAAACAGGCATTCATGGAATGCTTGGAGGACAAAGTGTTGATGTGGAAAATGACGGAAAGCCCCTTGAAAAAGAGATGCTTGACTATATTTACAGAAATAAGACGTCAGCATTGATCGAAGCCTCCATGATGACAGGCGCAATTCTTGCAGGAGCAAATGAGCAGGAAGTATCTGCAGTGGAGAAAGCTGCCGGAAATATAGGACTGGCTTTCCAGATTCAGGATGATATTCTGGATGTGACCAGCACTGCAGAAGAACTGGGAAAACCTGTACACAGTGATGAGAAGAATAATAAAGTTACTTATGTGACTCTTTTTGGAACAGAGAAGGCTGCTGAACAGGTGGAAGAACTCTCAGAAAAGGCTATCGATCTGCTGAAGAGTCTGAATAAAAATAACGAGTTTCTGTATTTGTTAATTGAAAAATTAATAAACCGCAGAAAATAAAGGAAGGATACAAATGATTCTGGAAAAGATTAAGAAACCCAATGATATCCATAAGATACCATTGGAAGATTTCGAGCCTCTGGCAGCGGAGATCAGGGACTTTTTAATCCGGTCAGTAAGTCAGACAGGCGGACATCTTGCTTCAAATCTGGGAGTAGTGGAACTGACTCTGGCTCTTCATAATGTGCTGGATTTTCCGGAAGACAAACTAATCTGGGATGTAGGACATCAGGCATATACACATAAGATTCTTACCGGAAGAAAAGATGAATTTAAGAATCTGCGACAGGAAGGTGGATTAAGCGGTTTTCCTAAGAGAAGTGAGAGCCCCTGTGATGCATATGATGCAGGACACAGTTCCAATTCAATTTCGGCAGGACTGGGATATGTGCATGCCAGAGATATTCTGGGACAGAAGCATCATGTGGTTTCTGTGATAGGAGATGGTGCTCTCACCGGAGGAATGGCGTATGAGGCATTAAATAATGCTGCAGAGTTAAAGACAAATTTTATTATTATCATAAATGACAATAATATGTCCATTTCCAGAAATGTAGGAGGCATGTCCACTTATCTGAGTGCACTGAGAACTGCAGAAGCTTATACAGGAATGAAGATGGGTGTGACAAAGGCACTGAAGAAGGTTCCGAAGGTAGGGACTGCTCTGGTAGATACTATGAGAAAAACCAAAAGCAGTGTCAAGCAGCTTTTTATTCCGGGAATGCTGTTTGAAAATATGGGACTGACATATCTGGGACCTGTTGATGGTCATAATATGCGTCAGATGATGAAACTCTTTAATGAAGCAAAACGGGTAGAGGGACCGGTAGTTGTTCATGTCCTGACAAAGAAAGGCAGAGGATACGAACCTGCAAGTGCCCATCCGGACAGGTTTCATGGAACAGGTCCTTTTGATATTAAAACAGGCCGGGTACTTCAGAAGAAAACAGTGCCGGGTTATACAGATGTTTTTTCCAAAGCACTGGTCTCTCTTGGTGAGAAAAATAAAAAACTGACAGCTATTACCGCAGCCATGCCGGATGGAACCGGACTTGTGGAATTTTCCAGGAGATTTCCGGACAGATTTTTTGATGTGGGAATCGCAGAGGAACATGCGGTGAGTTTTGCGGCGGGTCTGGCTCTTGGCGGCCTGGTTCCTGTTGTTGCCATCTATTCATCTTTTCTGCAGCGTGCTGTAGATCAGATCCTGCATGATGTATGTATGCAGAAGCTTCATGTGATTTTTGCTGTTGACAGGGCAGGGCTTGTAGGCGCAGACGGGGAGACGCATCAGGGCTGCTTTGATCTGTCTTATTTGTCCATGATGCCGAATATGACTGTTCTGGCACCGAAGAATGACAGAGAACTGGAAGAGATGCTTGCATTTGCGGTAAGCTTTGACGGACCGATTGCAATCCGCTATCCGAGAGGCAGTGCGCATCAGGGGCTTCGGGAATATCAGGCACCTGTGGAATATGGCAGAAGTGAGATTATCCGCAAAGGAAAAAAAATCGCTGTGCTGGGAGTGGGAAGTATGATCCCGTCCTGCATGGAAATCTGTAAAGGACTGAAAGATGACGGCTATGATCCTACTTTTGTAAATGCCAGATTTGTGAAACCACTGGATGTGGATCTTCTTGATGAACTGGCAAAGGATCACAGTCTGTTTGTGACAGTAGAAGAGAATGTGAAAAGCGGCGGATACGGAGAGCATGTGTCTGCTTATATGGAAGCCTGTCATCCGGAAATAAGAGTGTTGTCGGCAGCTGTCTGGGATCGTTTCGTACCCCAGGGAAATGTAGAAAGCCTGCGCAGCCGGATTGGACTTGGAGTGGAAGACATCAGACAGGCAATAGAAGATAGTGAGGAATTAAGAGAGCAATGAAGAAACGTTTGGATATGCTTATGATGGAACGTGCCCTTGCACCATCCCGCGAGAAAGCAAAGGCATTCATCATGGCAGGCGATGTATATGTTGATGGTCAGAAAGAAGATAAGGCGGGAACCATGTTCCCGGAGACTGTAAAGATTGAGGTCAGAGGAAACACTCTTCCGTATGTAAGCCGCGGTGGGCTGAAACTTGAAAAAGCTATGAAAAACTTTGATGTCACATTGGATAGTAAGATCTGTATGGATGTAGGTGCGTCCACCGGAGGGTTTACAGATTGTATGTTACAGAACGGGGCAGTAAAAGTTTATTCCATTGATGTAGGATATGGACAGCTTGACTGGAAGCTTCGTAACGATCCGCGTGTAGTCTGTATGGAGAAAACCAATATCCGCTATGTGGTACCGGAGGATTTGGGAGAACCGGCAGATTTTTCATCAATTGATGTGTCCTTTATTTCTCTTACAAAAGTACTGCTTCCTGTAAGAAATCTCCTTACAGATGAGGGTGAGATCGTATGTCTGATCAAGCCGCAGTTTGAGGCGGGGAGAGAGAAAGTCGGAAAGAAGGGGGTTGTAAGAGATCCTGCTGTTCATCAGGAAGTGATCGAAAAAGTGCGCGATTATGCCATGAGTATTTTTATGGAGCCATGTCATCTTTCTTTTTCGCCAATTAAAGGACCGGAAGGAAATATCGAATATCTTCTTCATCTGAAAAAACATCCGGAAGGTACCGGGGTTACCGACAGCCTGAAGGTATCTGTAGAAGCTGTTGTGGCAGAGGCTCATGGACAGTTGGATTAAAAAGGCTGAGTCAGGAAGAAACTATGGACAGGTTTTATATTATTACAAACAGTGACAAGGATAAAAAACTTGAAATCACAGAAAAAATCGCAGATTATCTGAAAACACATCACAAAAACTGTGAAGTACAGCAGGCAGAAAGGAAACATGAGGGTTCCTTTCATTATACAGATCCTGATAAGGTTCCGGACGATACACAGTGTATTATTGTTCTGGGAGGAGATGGCACACTTCTTCAGGCAGCAAGAGATGTGGTGCATAAGGAAATTCCTCTTCTTGGAATCAATCTGGGAAATCTGGGTTTTCTTGCAGAAGTGAATCAGACCTCTCTGTACAGTGCTCTGGATCAGCTAATGGCGGATGATTACGAGGTAGAAGAACGCATGATGCTGGAAGGAAGGGTGTACCGCGGCAGAAAACTGATCGGACAGGATATTGCATTGAATGACATTGTGATCGGCAGAGACGGTCATCTCCGCGTGGTCCGGTTTAAGAATTATGTAAATGATGTTTATCTTAACTCTTATAATGCTGATGGAATTATTATTTCAACACCTACCGGATCTACCGGATACAGTCTGTCAGCGGGAGGACCTATTGTATCGCCCAATGCCGCCATGACGATCATGACTCCCATAGCACCACACACGCTGAATACAAGAAGCATTATTTTTCCTGCGCAGGATGTGATCACTGTAGAGATAGGAAAAGGAAGACACTGTGACTGTGAAAAGGGAATCGCATCTTTTGACGGAGATACATTTATCCCCATGGTCACCGGTGACTGCATTCAGATCCGGCGGGCAGATGTAAAGACAAAGATTCTGAAGCTGAACCATTTAAGTTTTGTTGAGGTATTGCGCCGGAAGATGAGAGACAGCTGATCAGCAGGAGGAAATAAGGTGAAAGTTGCGAGACATGAGAAAATTATTGAACTGATTCATCAGTATGATATTGATACACAGGAAGAGCTGGCCTCCAGACTTAATGAGGCAGGATTTAAGGTGACACAGGCGACTGTATCCAGAGATATTCGTGCTCTCAAGCTGACAAAAGTGGCAGGAAAGGACGGAAAGTCCCGTTATGCAATTATTAATAATGAATCAGGAAGTCTTGGAGAAAAATATACAAGAGTACTGGAAGATACCCTGCTTTCTATTGATGTGGGACAGAATATCATTGTGATCAAAACCGTTTCCGGAATGGCCATGGGCGTGGCAGCAGCCCTGGATGCGTTGAAATGGCCGGAAATACTGGGATGTATTGCAGGTGATGACACTATTATGTGTGTTGCAAAGACTGCAGACATGGCACTGGGAGCAGCAGAGAAACTGAGAAGTTTTGTCAGATTGAATAAGTGATCCCACGAGTAACTGCTCAATACCTTTGCAGTTGCGATCCTGAACTTTTAACATTACAAATGACTTGATTATGGAGGCAATAAATGTTAGCTCATCTGCATGTGAAAAATCTTGCACTGATAGAAGAAATAGAAGTAGAATTTGGTCCCGGACTGAATATCCTGACCGGTGAGACCGGAGCAGGTAAATCTATCCTTCTGGGGTCTATGCAGCTGATCCTGGGTGCAAAAACTTCTAAAAATATGATAAGGGAAAATGCATCCTATGCACTTGTGGAGCTGCTTTTTCAGGTAGAAAACGAGAAAGCACTGGAGACACTGAAAGCACTGGATATCTGTCCGGAAGATGGACAGGTACTTCTGTCCAGAAAAATCATGGATGGAAGAAGCATCAACAAGATTAATGGAGAGACAAGTACTGTAGGTCAGATGAAGGCCGCTGCTGCATGCCTTTTGGATATCCATGGACAGCACGAGCATCAGTCACTTCTGTATCAGGATAAGCAGCTTGCAATCCTGGATGCATATGGAAAAGAAAAAATCCTTCCTGCAAAGGAGAAAGTATCTCTGGCATATAAAGAATACAGCAAATGCAAAACAGAACTTGGTTCCATGAATATGAATGAGGAGCAGAGGAATCGTGAGCTGGCTTTTCTGGAGTTTGAGATCAAAGAAATCGAGAAAGCAAATCTGCAGCCGGGAGAGGATGAGGAACTGGAAGCCCGGTACAGAAAAATGAGCAATGCAAAACTCATCGTTGACTCCCTGCAGCTTGTACATAATCTCACAGGCTATGAAAGCAAGGAAGGCGCCGGAGAGACTGTCGGAGAGGCATTAAAGGAATTCTCTCATGTAACACAGTATGATCCGGAGCTTACACCTCTTGCAGAGACACTTACTTCTGTAGACGGTCTTCTGAATGATTTTAACAGAGAATTATCCGCTTATCTGGACGAGCTGACCTTTGATGAAGGAGAGTTTTATGAGACAGAGAGAAGACTGGATCTGATCAATGGACTGAAGGCAAAATATGGACGTACCATTGAGGAAATTTTCACATATCGCAAACTTCAGGAAGAAAAACTGGAAAAATTACATAAATATGAAGAAAATTTACAGGAATTAAAGGAGCGTCTCAGAGAACTGGAAAATATTCTTGAGAAAAAGTCGGATGAATTAGCAGAAATCCGTAAAGAATACAGTAAACAGCTTGAGCAGAAGATTATTCAGGGATTGAAGGATTTAAATTTCCTGGATGTGAATTTTGCCATTGATTTCCGGAAAAAGAAAAACTACACAGATAATGGAACCGATGATATCCAGTATCTCATTTCTACAAATCCCGGAGAAACTCTGAAGCCACTGGGACAGATCGTATCCGGCGGTGAGTTGTCTCGAATCATGCTTGCATTAAAGGCAATCCTTGCAGACAGAGATGAGATTGAGACATTGATCTTCGATGAGATCGATACTGGTATCAGTGGAAGAACTGCACAGAAAGTCTCTGAAAAGATGGCAGTGATCGGACAGCATCATCAGGTACTCTGCATCACGCATCTGCCGCAGATTGCAGCTATGGCAGACAGTCATTTTGAAATTGAAAAACATCTGCAGGGAACTGAGACTATTACCCAGATCCATGTGCTTAAAGAACATGATTCCATCCGCGAACTGGCAAGACTGTTAGGTGGTGCAGAAATTACACCTGCAGTTCTTGAGAATGCGAAAGAGATGAAAGAATTGGCACAGAAACAAAAAAATACAAGATTTAAATAAAATAATTGACCACATACTAAGAGAGGATAATCTTTGTGACGGATTGTTCTCTCTTATTTTTGTACCTTTCGGATTTGCTGTGATGGGAAGTGTTTTATGGCAATTTCACAGTTACAGAATTTCATAAATACAGAATGAAAGGATGTGCATAACAATGAACAAAAGAAAATACAGACTTTTTGTCATCTGTTGTCTTGTGCTGGATCTGTTGGTGATGCTGATATCAGGTTACAGATATCTGGACAGAAAGATACCTGACGAAATTCAGATTTCCAGAGGCAAAAAAACAGAAGATGTCACAGAAGTTTTGTCAACACCATTTGTTACATTTGAAGAAGCAGTTACTGTTTCGCAGGATGGAGGCTATATTCTGCCATGTAAACTTTTGGGTTATATTCCATTTAAAGAAATAAAAGTGACACCTGCAGATGATCAGGAAATTTATGTCAGCGGAAGCACCATAGGAATTTATATGCAAACAGAAGGTGTTCTGGTGATTGACACCGGTGAAATTCAGAATCGGAATGGTGAGACAGAGGAGCCTGCGAGAAATATTATCAGACAGGGAGATTACATTATCTCATTTAACGGAGAAAAAATCTCTACAAAAAGAGAACTGATAGATGACATCTCAGAACTTGATGGCAGCGAAGTTACACTGGGGATAAGCCGCAAAGGAGAGAGTATTCCTGTATCTGTAACTCCTGTAAAAGACAAAAAAGGAGACTATAAACTTGGAATCTGGGTAAGAGATGACACGCAGGGGATAGGAACGCTTACCTACGTAGATCAGAATGGTAATTATGGTGCCCTTGGCCATGGAATCAGTGATATAGACACTGCCCAGCTTCTGAATATCCGAAACGGAGCTTTGTATAAAGCCCGGATTCTTGCGATTAACAAAGGAAGTAAAGGCAATCCCGGCGAACTTGCAGGATACATCTGCTATGATGACAGAAATATTCTTGGAACTATCGAAGCAAACAGCAGAAACGGAATTTATGGTCAGTTCACAGGGATTGCAGATGATGCGATCACTTTAAAGAAAATGCCGGCTGCGTATAAGCAGGAAGTGAAGATTGGAACAGCCACAATTCTCTGCAGTACAGATGGCGAGGTAAAAGAATATGATGCAGAGATCAGAAAAATAGATTTGAATCATGAAGATACCAACAAAAGTTTTGTGATAAAGGTGACAGATAAAGAACTTCTGGAAGCTACAGGAGGGATTGTACAGGGGCTCAGCGGAAGCCCGGTTATCCAGAATGGAAAAATCATTGGTGCGGTAACTCATGTATTTGTTCAGGATGCTTCCAGCGGATATGGAATCTTTATTGAAAATATGCTGAAAAATACAGAAAGACTCTTTTAATGGATGATCAGGATTATGAAACAAAAATCTGATTATTGTCGAAATATATCAGATGCCTGTGAAAAATGAAAATAAAGAAAAAAGAATCACCAAAGCTGTCGACATAAAATAGGACAAATTTCCCTCTGTGTCTTGATTTTTCCGTAAGCATTCCTCTATAATATGTGATGAACCGAAAAAGAAAAGAGATTTATTGAAAAATGGGGGAGGAGTGAAATTTATGGAAAAATTAAATGTGGCAATTGCAGATGATAATGAGAAAATGGTGGAAGTACTTGGTCAGATAATAGAAGAAGACAAAGATCTGGAACTTGTGGGAAAAGCGCATAACGGAGAAGAAATCTGTAATATTATACGTGAAAAGGAACCGGACGTTGTGGTTCTGGATATTATTATGCCGAAAATGGACGGACTGGCAGTAATGGAGAAATTTGCCAATGACAAAAGTCTCAAAAAGATCCCATCATTTATCGTAGTTTCGGCAGTCGGTCAGGAACGTATTACAGAAAATGCATTTAACTTAGGGGCAGATTATTATATCCTGAAGCCTTTCGATAATCAGATGCTGCTTAATCGTATCAAACATGTGCGCAGAGCCAGCGAGAGAAGAATACGTCAGATCGGGCGGCAGCCTGAAAGGACAGAAGACAATCCGGTACCTGTGAGAAATCTGGAAACAGACGTGACAAATATCATTCATGAGATTGGAGTGCCTGCACATATTAAAGGATATCAGTATCTGCGTGACGCCATCATCCTGTCAGTTAATGACATGGAGATGCTCAATTCCATTACCAAGATACTGTATCCTACGATTGCAAAGAAACATCAGACAACAGCCAGCAGAGTGGAACGGGCTATCAGACACGCCATTGAAGTTGCCTGGAGCAGAGGAAAAATGGACACAATAGATGAATTATTCGGTTACACAGTCAGTACAGGAAAAGGGAAACCCACAAATTCAGAATTTATTGCTCTGATTGCAGATAAAATCAGACTGGAATATAAAAATCGCTCTTTCCAATAGTCATAGTTTGGAGTATAATTATTCAATAAAGGCTACCAAGGAGGGTTTTTCGCATGAAAAATATTTTATTTGCAACATCTGAAGCTGTACCATTTATCAAAACAGGAGGTCTGGCAGATGTAGCTGGCTCATTGCCGAAATATTTTGATAAACGATATTTTGATATTCGTGTGATCTTACCGAAATATGCCTGTATGAAACAGGAATGGAAAGATAAAATGAACTATATCACACATTTCTATATGGATCTTGGATATAAGAACTGCTATGTAGGAATCATGCACATGGAGTACGAAGGAATTCAGTTTTATTTTATTGACAATGAATACTATTTCAGCGGACCCAAACCGTATGATGGAGGAACATGGGATCTGGAGAAATTTGCATTCTTCTCCAAAGCTGTACTGTCAGTTCTTCCGGTTATCGGATTCAGACCGGATATTATACACTGTCATGACTGGCAGACCGGACTTGTTCCCGTATATCTGCACGACAGCTTCCAGCAGAATGAATTTTTCTGGAATATCAAGACGATCATGACAATACATAACCTTAAATTCCAGGGTGTATGGGATGTACAGACAATCAAGAATATCACAGGACTGTCCGATTATTATTTTACAGCAGACAAACTGGAAGCATATAAAGATGCCAACTATCTGAAGGGCGGTATTGTGTTTGCAGATGCAGTCACTACTGTAAGCAATACTTATGCAGAGGAAATCAAGACACCGTTCTATGGAGAAAAACTGGACGGCCTGATGTGTGCGCGTGCAAACAGCCTGCGTGGAATTGTAAATGGTATTGATTACAATGAATTCAATCCTGAAACAGATCCATATATCACAAAGACTTATAATGCAACAACTTTCAGAAAAGAGAAAGTTAAGAACAAACTTCAGCTGCAGAGAGATCTTGGATTGCAGGAAGATCCGAAGACGATGATGATAGGTATTGTATCACGACTGACAGATCAGAAAGGGTTTGATCTGATCGCATATGTGATGGATGAGCTTTGCCAGGATGCTATCCAGCTTGTAATTCTTGGAACCGGTGATGAACGTTATGAGAATATGTTCCGTCACTTTGACTGGAAATATCATGGAAAGGTATCTGCTCAGATCTATTATGATGAGAAAATGTCTCACCGTATCTATGCATCAGCAGATGCGTTCCTGATGCCGTCCTTATTTGAGCCATGTGGTTTGAGCCAGCTGATGAGTCTCCGTTACGGAACACTTCCGATCGTCAGAGAAACAGGTGGACTGAAAGATACGGTCGTACCTTATAATGAATATGAGGGAACTGGAAACGGATTTTCTTTCAGAAACTACAATGCGCATGAGATGCTTGCAACAGTGCGCAATGCGGAAAGAATCTATTATGATAAGAAACGTGAATGGAATAAAATGGTTGATCGTGCTATGGCAGCTGATTTCTCATGGGGTAATTCCGCACGTCAGTATGAAGAAATGTACAACTGGCTGATTGGTGATAAATAGAAACAGAGAGAAATATTAAAAACTACGAAAGAGCAGGGAATGTAAAAAAAGCACATTCCCTGCTTTTACTGTTATGTTGTTACTGTTTACACACCATTATCCCGCGAGGTGTTTTGGCATGAATATGCCAAAATCCCGAGACATACAAGCCAAAATTCTATTGCCGCAGGCAATCTGGTATGAATTTTGGCTACGTTACTGTGAACGGAGTGAACAGTAACCAGTAACATGAAAAGGTTATTCAGGCAGAATAAAAAGCTTGACATTTGACAGGAAGTATAATACTATAATAAATAGAAAACGAACATAAGTTCTTAAAGGGCTGAAGGAGATTAAAATAAATGATAAATGAAGAAAAGCAGAAAGCACTGGAAGCAGCGCTTGGACAGATTGAGAAACATTACGGGAAAGGATCAGTCATGAAACTCGGGGAATCCGGAGCAAATATGCAGGTGGAGACAGTCCCTACCGGATCTTTAAGTCTTGATATTGCACTTGGAGTAGGCGGTGTTCCCAAGGGACGTATCATCGAGATTTACGGACCGGAATCCAGCGGTAAGACAACCGTTGCACTTCACATGGTTGCGGAAGTGCAGAAACGAGGCGGGATTGCCGGATTTATTGATGCAGAACATGCTCTGGATCCTGTCTATGCAAAGAATATCGGTGTAGATATCGATAACCTGTACATATCACAACCGGACAATGGAGAACAGGCACTTGAGATCACAGAGACGATGGTGCGTTCCGGAGCTGTGGATATTGTGATCGTTGACTCGGTTGCCGCACTTGTACCGAAGGCGGAGATTGATGGAGATATGGGTGACAGCCATGTAGGTCTTCAGGCCAGATTGATGTCACAGGCTCTCCGTAAACTTACAGCAGTGATCAGTAAATCTAATTGTGTAGTTATCTTTATCAATCAGCTGCGTGAGAAGGTTGGAGTTATGTTTGGAAACCCTGAGACAACGACAGGTGGGCGTGCTCTGAAATTTTATTCATCTATCCGCATGGATGTCCGCAGAGTAGAGACATTGAAACAGGGCGGTGAGATGGTGGGAAACCACACCAGAATCAAAGTTGTGAAGAATAAAGTGGCTCCGCCGTTTAAACAGGCAGAATTTGATATTATGTTCGGAACCGGCATTTCCAAAGAGGGAGATATTCTTGATCTGGCAGCGGAATGCGGAATTGTAAATAAGAGCGGTGCATGGTACGCATATAACGGAGATAAGATCGGACAGGGACGTGAAAATGCGAAGATTTTCCTGAAAGAGCATACAGATATCTGTGATGAGATTGAGAAGCAAGTCAGAATCCATTATCATCTTCTTCCGGATGAAGAAGGACAGGCCAAAGAGCCGGTGCCGGCAACAGGTGATGCACCGGATGCTTCTGAGGAGTGATCATGGGGAATTCATCCGGAGATCTGAGAGAATTTCTCAGGAATGCAGAGGCTTTAAAGAGACAGACTGTACAGAAACAACAGAAAAATTTAACGGAAGAACCTGAAGAATACAGAGACGCAAGGCGTAAAGCCATGCGTCTCTTAGAACATATGGATCGGACGGAGAAGGGATTGAGAGAGAAATTGCGCCAGGCGGGATTTACCAGTCAGGCGGTTGATCATGCTCTGACATATGTTGAAGCCTATGGATATATAGATGATGAACGATATGCCAGAACTTATATTGCATACAGAATGGATACAAAGAGCCGGCAGAAGATCATCCGGGAACTTATGGGAAAGGGAATAGACAGGAAAACAGCGATAAATGCATGGGAGGAAGAGGCTGCCTTAAATATGCCTGATGAAAAAGAAATCCTCTATCGAACCATAGAAAAGAAATATCCGCCGAATACTGAGCTGGATGAGAAAAAAATGCGTCGGCTCTATGGTTATCTTGTGAGAAGAGGATTTGGATATTCAGACATTGCAGATACTCTTGAGAATATGAATATCAGACTTGTACATACATATTCGGATGAATCATAGTATACTCCATTGTATGTATATTGCAAAATATATTACTGAGAACAGAACGAACAGTAATTAAATATAGGAAAAATATTCAAACAATTATCCTGAAAAACTTGACATAAGTATGAAAAAAAGATAAACTTGTATTGTTGTATTTGTACAATGAAAACTAAATAAGGAGGTGCTCCTGTGACAACAACAATTATTGTTGCAATTGTCGCTGTGGTAGTCGCGCTACTTATTGCAGTTCCTGTTACTTGCAAAGTCGCTGTGAACAATAAAATCCAGAAGGATGCCGAGATTGTTGGGACAGCAGAAGACAAAGCAAGAAGCATCATAGATGAAGCTCTGAAAACAGCTGAGACTAAAAAAAGAGAAGCTTTATTGGAAGTGAAGGAAGAATCTCTCCGTACAAAAAATGAACTGGAGAAAGAAACCAAGGAACGAAGAAACGAACTGCAGAAATATGAAAATCGTGTATTAGCAAAAGAATCCGCGGTTGACAAGAAAGCAGATGCAGTTGAGAAGCGTGAAGCGGAATGCACAGCGAGAGCAGCTGAGGTGCAGAAGAAAGAAAAACGGGTAGAAGAACTTGAGCAAAAAGGAGTACAGGAACTGGAACGAGTTTCAGGTCTGACCTCCGAACAGGCAAAAGAAGAATTACTCAGATCCGTTGAAGATGATGTAAAAGTGGATGTAGCCAGACTTTACAGGGAATTGGAAAGCAGGGCAAAGGAAGAAGCTGGTAAGAAGGCTAAGGAATATGTTGTCAATGCCATCCAGAAATGTGCAGTTGACCATGTAGCTGAAACTACCATTTCGGTTGTTCAGCTTCCGAGCGATGAGATGAAGGGAAGGATTATTGGTCGTGAAGGCCGTAATATCCGTACTCTTGAGACACTTACAGGTGTGGATCTTATTATTGATGATACACCGGAAGCAGTTGTGTTATCTGCTTTTGATCCGATCCGTCGTGAAGTTGCACGTGTAGCTCTTGAGAAACTGATCGTAGATGGACGTATCCATCCGGCCAGAATCGAAGAGATGGTTGAGAAAGCCCAGAGAGAAGTAGAAGCGCAGATTCGCGAAGATGGTGAGAATGCAGCTATGGACGTTGGAGTTCATGGTATTCATCCTGAATTACTGAAACTTCTTGGACGTATGAAGTTCCGTTCAAGTTATGGACAGAATGCTTTAAGACATTCTATTGAGGTAGCTCAGTTATCCGGAATGCTGGCCGGTGAGGTTGGCGTAGATGTCCGTATGGCTAAGAGAGCAGGTCTTCTTCATGATATTGGTAAATCAATTGACCATGAAGTAGAAGGATCTCATATTCAGATTGGTGTGGATCTCTGTAAGAAGTATAAGGAATCCCAGATTGTTATCAATACGGTCGCATCTCATCATGGTGACTGTGAGCCGGAATCTCTGATTGCATGTATTGTACAGGCTGCAGATGCTATTTCAGCGGCGAGACCTGGTGCAAGAAGAGAAACGCTGGAAACTTATACCAATCGTCTGAAACAACTGGAGGATATTACGAACCAGTTTAAAGGTGTTGATAAATCTTTTGCCATTCAGGCGGGAAGAGAAATACGTGTAATGGTAGTGCCGGAGCATGTTAATGATGCAGATATGGTTCTCCTTGCGCGCGATATTGCGAAACAGATTGAAGCAGAACTTGAATATCCCGGTCAGATTAAAGTCAACGTGATACGTGAAAGCAGAGCGATTGACTATGCGAAATAATATGATTGTTCATTTTATGGACTATCGTGGACAGTTTTTTGCAGATATAAACTGTGCAGATTGTATTTATACAGTCTGTGCAGTTTTTTTATGTTATGTTATAGGAAATTACTCCGTAATGTTCCTATAACATAAAAAAGCCCTCCGGACACGATTCTTTCTTGTAAAGACAGGAATACTTCCTGGAATTTCTCAGTAAACTGGTACAGGGTGATAGAATGAAGAAAAACAGAACGGGAACCAAAAAATTTCCTGCGCTTATTTTATTTCTTCTTGGATTTCTGGCCGGAAATCTGATACCGAATATAATCTGGAAGGCAAAATGGCAACAGAAAACATGGGCATCGGTATATTTTCTGAGTACATTTGCAGGAAAAAATACAGGCAATATTGAATATCTGAAAGAAATATTAAAATACAGAGGTGTTTTTTATCTGTTGAATATAATCTGTGGATTTTCGGTTTTTGGTGCGCCGCTTGCTGTTATAACGCTTCTGGGATCAGGATTGTATGCAGGTATGATAATGACTGTTTCTATACTGGAATTTGGATTTGCAGGCGGGGTGATCGGAATGGGACTTTTGCTGCCACAATATTTATTTTACATTCCGGTCTGGCTTTATTCTATGGAACAGGAATGGAAGATATCATCAGAAATATGGAGAAACAGAGGTCTGATTTCCGGAGAAGTCAGTATTTATCTTAAAAAAATGTGCATTGCAGCAGTAGGATATTTTCTGGGAATACTTATCGAATGCTATGTGAACCCTCTGATTATTGACATTATTCTGAAATATATAAAAATTTTTTAATGACATATTTACTATATTTAGTATTGGTTGTCATAAAATTTCCGACATATGGTATTTGATGCTGAAAAAGCTTGAAATACAAGGATTTTTCTCGAAAAAAAGGTTTGATTTTATGTAAAATAAACAGTATAATACATATACATTTTATCGGAGAGAGTACGATTTTCTGCTGATAAACTGCGAAGAGGATTAATTTTCGTCTGATCGCAGGAGCTACAGGCAGCGGATATTTTGATTAAAAGGAAACGGGAATATGGACATAGAAATAAGGGAATTTATTACATATCTGCATAATACAAAAAAAACATCGGCAAATACAGAGATCTCATACCAGAGAGATCTGAAAAAAATGGCGGAATTTCTGAAGGAACGGGGAATCAGAAATTATAAAGATGTAAAAGAACTTGAGCTTGAAGGGTATATCAGTTACATGGAACGTGAGAAGTTTGCGTCATCTTCCATTTCCAGAAGCGTTGCTTCTATGAGAGCATTTTTTCAGTATCTGTGGAAGGAAGGCGTGATCGCAGAAGATCCGGCAGATAACCTGAAACCTCCGAAGGTTGAGAAAAGGGCACCTGAGATACTTACCATAGAAGAAGTGGATAAATTACTTCAGCAGCCGAAATTGGATACCCCTAAAGGGATAAGAGATTCAGCAATGCTGGAATTGCTGTATGCAACAGGTATGAGAGTCAGTGAGATGCTTCATCTTCAGATTTTTGATATTAATCTCCAGTTTGGATATGTGGTCTGTAATGAGAATGGAAAAGAGAGGATTATCCCTATTGGTATTCCATGCAAGAAGGCAATGGAACGGTATCTGCAAACAGCCAGAACTGTTTTTGTGAAAGATGAGAAAGAAACAGCATTATTTACAAATTGTTCAGGGAAAGCGATGAGCCGTCAGGGATTCTGGAAAGTATTAAAGGGATATGCGGATGATGCCGGTATCAAAAGGGATATTGCCCCGCATACATTGAGGCATTCTTTTGCTGTGCATATGCTGCAGAATGGTGCGGATATACGAAGCGTTCAGGAAATGCTGGGACATTCCGATATTTCCACTACGCAGGTTTATCTGGGCATGAATATGAATAAAATGCGTGATGTGTATATGAAAACACATCCACGTCATTAAAAACTTATTATTTATGAGGATTGCTATAATGTCAAATGAAAAAGCTTCTATAGTCTGTTTTGAACAGTTTATAGAAGCTTTTTTAACTGAATCAAGTAAGTCCCCTGCTTTAATTGCGAAGAGCAATAAGCAGTGGGTGGCTGAATAGTTTTTTCCTGTAATGTCATAACATGTGCTATTTACAGATAATGTAATTACAGCGATCCATCTGATCAGAGAGTATGGAATGTTGTTTATAAACAATAACGGATCAACACATCTCAGCAATTGTATACAGAAGACGTTCGGATTCTTCCCATCCAAGACATGGATCGGTAATAGATTTTCCGTAAATATGATCACATCCGATCTTCTGATTTCCCGGTTCAATATAACTCTCGATCATAAGCCCTTTTACCAGAGTATGAAGTTCCGGGTCTACCTGGCGGCTGTGGAGAACCTCTTTTGCAATACGAACCTGCTGGTCATATTGTTTATTAGAATTAGAGTGGTTGGTATCAACGATAACAGCCGGATTTTTAAGGTTTTTCTCCTGATATTTCTCCCAGAGAAGACGAAGATCCTCGTAATGATAGTTCGGGATTGCCTCCCCATGTTTATTTACGGCACCGCGGAGAATTGTATGAGCCAGTTCATTACCTGTTGTTTCTACTTCCCAGCTTCTGTAGATAAAACGATGTCCGCCCTGAGCTGCTACAACGGAATTGAGCATGACTGCAAGATCGCCGCTGGTTGGATTTTTCATACCTGCAGGAACTTCCATGCCGCTGACGGTAAGACGATGCTGCTGGTCTTCCACAGAACGTGCACCTACTGCCACATAAGAAAGCAGGTCAGAAAGGTAACGGTAATTTTCCGGATAAAGCATCTCATCTGCACAGGTCATACCACTGGTCCGGATTGCATGGATATGCATTTTACGGATTGCTACAAGCCCTGCAAGAAGATTTGGCTGTTTCTCGGGATCCGGCTGGTGAACCATACCTTTATAGCCTTCTCCTGTTGTTCTTGGTTTGTTTGTATAAACACGTGGAACAATCAGAACCTTGTCAGCTATTTTCTCCTGAACATTGCGTAATCTGGTAAGATAGTCCAGAACAGCATCTTCATTATCTGCTGAACAAGGACCGATGATTGCAAGGAATTTATCGGACTTTCCGGTAAAAACATCACGCAGTTCTTTATCTCTTGCATCTTTAACAGCCTGAATTTCAGCATCAATGGGATACTGATTACGGATTTCTTCAGGGGTTGGTAATTTTTTGATAAAATCGAATCCCATAGTAATATCTCCTTTGTGTCTATTTGTCTTGCTTTTTTCGGAATTTATTATAAACCATTCCTATCTGAATGTCGATAGCCAAAATATTTTCGGATGACTTTCTGCGATCATATCAAGCGTTACTGTTCACTTCGTTCTCAGTAACGTAGCCAAAATTCATTCCAGATTACCTGCGGCAATGGAATTTTGGCATATCCATGCCAAAACACCTCGCGGGATAGTGGAGTGTGAATAGTAACTATCAAGTCTCTTAATCAATATGCATTATTTACGGGGATTGCTATAGTTGTTTTGCAGTATTTGTAAACTGTGCAGGATGCTGAGCGCCAGTTCGCTGCAGAGAATCCCGTACAGATATCCCCGGATTCCCAGAACAGGGATTGCAAACAGCACGAAACTGATCCGGATGCAGACGCTGATCACACTGTGCAGCAGGCAGATGCCGGATTTTCCAAGGCCGTTGAGTACGCTGGTGAGAGTGGTGTTCAGGTACAGAAAAGGACAGATATAGGACATGGTATGGATATAGATTCCGGCTGTCTGACTGTGAAACAGAAAATTTCCAAGAAATTCTCCAAGAAACAGAAAAAAAACCAAGCAGGATCCGCCTAGTAGCAGACAGTATCGGAAAATCCTGCCGATCACATATTGGATTCGCTTTTGATACCCCAGAGTCTGCAGCTGGGTAATGGAGGGAATCAGCATGGCCGCAGCCGAGTTTGTAAGCGTAGCGGGGAAAAGAATAAGCGGAAGTGCCATCCCTGTAAAGATTCCGTAAACACTCAGGGAATCTTTGGGAGTAAGTCCTGACATTTGCAGCCTTGCAGGTATAAGAATCACTTCAATACTTCCCAGAAGGGTGAGCAGTATTTTATTCATGGTAAGAGGAACGGAAATATGGAGCAATTTTCTGAGAACAGAAAGCGGTCTTCTGATATTCCGGATATTATAATGTGTTACCTTAAAATGCATACTGACTGCGAAAAGAGAAATAAAAGATGAGGCTATTTCCCCGATAAGATTTCCGCCGACTGCAATTGCCGGAGTGATGTTTCGCCCTTGCGATGCACAGATCAGATAAAGAATATAACATCCGCCTGTGCGGAAAAGCTGTTCCAGAAGCTGGACTCCTGCGGGAAATCCGGCCTGTTTTCTTCCTAAATAATAGCTGCTGATACAGGTATGAAGTGTACTCAACGGAATACTCAGAGAAAGAATCCGTATCAGACCGGAGGTCTGTGACTCTTTCAGAATCTGTACTGCCCAGAAATCTGCATAGCTGTAAAGAAACCAGGAGAATACCAGGGAGAAAACAACAGAAAATACAGTTCCCACGACAAAATAATCTGAGATATGACGACTGGGATTTTTGGAAACTTTTTCTGCGGCAGTGAGGCGGGAGATTGCAGTCTGGATACCGGAAGCGCAGATGGACATGATCAGAATCTGCAGTGGAAGTATAAGCTGAAAGATACCAAGCCCATGTGCACCAATAGTGTGTGACAGGAATATTCTGTAAAAGAACCCCATAAGTCTGCTTAACAAACCGGCAAATGTAAGAAGTAAAGTTCCTTTGATAAAAAGTTTTTTTGACATAATGAAAAATCCAGACCTTTTCATGCGCAGCAGGTGCGAATATCCGCTTGACTAAAAAACAGTAACCTGCCGAAACGCCTTTACAGCAATATATGAACAAAACAGCCTTGACAGAACGGTTTGTTTCTGGTAAAGTAATCATGAAATCCGAGGGAAACACTGGGAATTAAAAAACGAGGTGAGAAAATGAAACTCTCAACAAGAGCCCGTTATGGCTTGAAAGCACTGATAGATCTTGGTTTGCACAGTGCGAATGAAGCGATATCTTTACAGAGTATTGCGGAGAGACAGGATATTTCCACAAGCTACCTCGAACAGCTTATGGCCATGCTTAAGAAGGCCGGTCTTGTAAAGAGCAGCAGAGGGGCTTACGGCGGATACCAGCTTGGCAAGCCGGCAGATGAGATCTCGGTCGGTGAAGTCCTGCGTGTGCTGGAAGGCAGCCTGGAAGCAGCAGCCTGTCCCGGGATTGAGAATGACGGAACCTGCCATGGCAGTGATGTATGTGTGGCAAAGCTCGTCTGGAAGAGAATCAATGACAGTATTACAAGCGCTGTCGATACCCTGATGCTTGGTCAGCTGATCGAGGAAAGCAGAAGAGTACATGAAGAAAAAATGGAAAGTCAGGGCATGGAAGAAAATGTACCGGACATACTTAAATAAAACAGGAGGACAAGAAAATGGGAAAAATGATTTATCTGGACAATGCAGCAACAACTAAAACAGCACCGGAGGTTGTCCAGGCAATGCTGCCATATTTTTCAGAATATTATGGCAACCCGTCCAGTATTTATGATTTTGCAGGCAAGAGCAAAGAGGCGATCACCAAAGGAAGAGAGCAGATCGCAGAAGTTCTTGGAGCAAAGAAAGAAGAAATTTATTTCACAGCAGGTGGTTCCGAGTCTGATAACTGGGCTCTGAAGGCTACCTTTGAGGCATATAAAGCAAAAGGAAACCACATCATCACAACAAAGATCGAGCATCATGCAATTCTCCATACCTGTGAATATCTGGAGAAACGCGGCGCAAAGATCACATATGTAGATGTAGACGAGAACGGTATTGTAAAACTGGATGAACTTGAGAAAGCAATCACACCGGAAACAATCCTGATTTCTGTAATGTTTGCAAACAACGAGATTGGTTCTATCCAGCCGATCAAGGAAATCGGACGTATCGCAAAAGAGCATGGAGTGCTTTTCCACACAGATGCTGTTCAGGCATTCTGTCAGGTTCCGATCAATGTGGATGAATGCAATATTGATATGTTAAGCTCCAGCGGACATAAGATCAATGGACCAAAAGGAATCGGTTTCCTCTACATTCGTAAGGGCGTAAAAATCCGTTCCTTTGTACATGGCGGTGCACAGGAACGTAAACGTCGTGCAGGTACAGAGAATGTGCCGGGAATCGTTGGATACGGTGCAGCAGCAGCACGTGCAAATGCATCCATGAAAGAACGTACTGACAAAGAAATCGCTATCAGAGATCATCTGATCCACAGAATTGAGGCAGAGATTCCTTATGTAAAAGTAAACGGTGACCGTATAAAACGTCTTCCGAATAACGTAAATGTCAGCTTCCAGTTTGTTGAGGGCGAATCTCTCCTGCTGATGCTGGATAATTATGGAATCTGTGCATCCAGCGGATCTGCCTGTACATCAGGTTCTCTTGATCCGTCCCATGTACTTCTTGCAATCGGACTTCCGCACGAGATTGCACATGGTTCTCTGCGTATGACACTCAGCGAAGAGACAACAATGGAAGATGTAGATTTCGTAGTGGACAGATTGAAAGAAATTGTAGCGCACTTAAGAAGCATGTCTCCATTATATGAAGATTTCATGAAAAAACAGAATAAATAACAAAACAGAAGATAATTGTTTGTATTTTTGCAGTTACAACAGAAATAATATTAAAAGAAAGTCAGGATAACAGGAGGAAACACAAATGGCTTACAGTGAAAAAGTAATGGATCATTTTCAGCATCCGCGTAATGTAGGAGAAATAGAGAACGCAAGTGGCGTAGGTACAGTGGGAAATGCAAAATGCGGTGATATCATGAGGATTTTTCTTGATATCGATGATGAAACACATATCATCAAAGACTGCAAATTCAAAACATTCGGATGTGGTGCGGCAGTTGCAACCAGCAGCATGGCAACAGAGATGGTAATGGGAAAAACCATCGAAGAAGCTATGGAAGTTACAAATAAGGCAGTTATGGAAGCCCTGGACGGACTTCCGCCTGTAAAAGTACACTGCTCCCTGCTTGCAGAGGAAGCAATCCATGCGGCTCTGTGGGATTATGCACAGAAGCATCATATTGAGATTAAAGGTCTTAAGAAACCAAAGTCTGATATTCACGAAGGCGAAGAAGCAGAGGAAGAAGAATATTGATTATAGCAAAAAAACTGAATCTGTTTGTAATCTGAAATCGTTATTTATAAAGAAGGGGCGGGTGATACTCATCATCTGCCCTGTGCTTTATATTATGGCATTATATGATACCAGGGACAAAAGATATTTTGTGAAGCAGTTCCCGCAATTTTTATTATATGATGCTGCTATAAATATTTTCTGCAGGAGGTAGCAATGACAGGACTTACAAATGAACAGGTGCAGGAGAGGATTGCAGAAGGAAAAGTTAATGTCAACGAGAACCCGAATACCAGAACCTACAAGCAGATCATTTTGGAAAACACGCTTACATTTTTTAACTTTTTAAATATTGCATTGCTTGTTCTGGTGCTTTTTGTGAGATCTTATAAGAACTCCATGTTTATGGGAATCATTCTGATCAATACAGTGATAGGTATTATTCAGGAGATCAGAGCAAAGAAGACGATTGACAAACTTGCAATCCTTACAGAGAGTAAAACAGTAGTTTTGCGTGAGGGGAAGAAATGGAGTATTTCCACAGAGAAACTGGTTCTGGATGATCTGATCTTTCTGAAAACAGGAGATCAGGTTCCGGCTGACGTAAAGGTACTGGAGGGAACTGTAGAAGTAAACGAGTCTCTACTCACCGGTGAGTCGGACAATCTGTCCAAAAGCCAGGGAGACGAACTTTTTTCAGGAAGCTTTGTGACATCAGGGGAAGCTTGCTGTCAGGTAATCCATGTTGGAAAAGATAATTATGCATCGCAGATCACAAGTGAAGCAAAGGAATTTAAACGTCATAATTCGGAACTTCGCAATTCTCTGAATGCGATTCTGAAGGTGATCAGTATCATTATCGTGCCTCTTGGTGCCATGTTGTTTTACAAGCAATATATGATCGTAGGAGATACACTGAAGGATTCTGTGGTAAATATGGTTGCCGCAGTACTTGGAATGATCCCGGAAGGCCTGGTACTTCTGACAAGTGTGGCACTGACATTGGGTTCTATGGTTCTTGCTACAAAGAAGACACTTGTGCAGGAGCTTTACTGTATTGAAACGCTGGCGAGAGTTGACACGCTCTGTCTGGATAAGACCGGTACGATCACAGAAGGTACCATGAAGGTTGAAGATGTGCAGTTGTATGATACAGCACAGACAACTGTTGTACAACATACAGCAAAATTTGATCCGGAAACAGGGGAGCCTGTTCAGAATGTGTCAGCATTAAAACCGGAGGTTACGGTATCAGCAGAGAAGGAAAACGGACAGATACAGGAAACAGTAAATTCAGAAACGGTATCTCAGGAAGAAAGACAGAAGCTTCAGGAAATTGACCACATTATGGGAAATATGATGTCAGTTCTTCATGATCAGAATGCAACAGCAGATGCGCTGAGAAAGCGCTTTCCTTCAAGAAATGACCTGAAACTGATCCATGCCATTCCTTTCTCCTCAGACAGGAAATACAGTGGTGCTGTTTTTGAAGGAAGAGGAACTTATCTGATGGGAGCTGCACAGTTCCTTTTTCCGGAAGGAAATGAAGAACTTCTGGAACATTGCAGCAGTTACGCACAGGAGGGATACCGTATCCTTGTTCTGGCTCACAGTGAACAGGAGACAAAAGGAACGGAACGCCCGACAGGACTTGAACCGTTGGGACTGTTTCTCATCACTGACGTGATACGTGAGGAAGCACCGGATACTCTGGCTTTTTTTGACAGCCAGGGAGTTGACCTTAAAGTTATCTCAGGAGATGATCCTGTGACTGTCTCTGCAATTGCAAAGAAAGCAGGACTGAAAAATGCCAATCATTATATCGATGCAACAACAATCAAAACTTCGGAAGAAATGCAGCGTGCAGTTGCAGAGTGCAGTGTATTCGGGCGTGTAACACCTCAGCAGAAGAAACAGATGGTACAGGCTCTTCAGTCACAGAAGCATACAGTTGCGATGACCGGTGACGGTGTAAATGACGTACTTGCACTCAAGGAAGCAGACTGCAGTATTGCCATGGCAGCAGGAAGCGATGCAGCTAAAAATATTGCAAATGTCGTTCTTCTTGATTCTAATTTCGGGGCAATGCCTCATATTGTAAATCAGGGCCGTCGTGTTGTAAACAATATCAGAAGTGCGGCATCCATGTTTCTGATCAAAACAATTTTTTCTGTTTTACTGTCATTGATCACAATTTTCTTTGGAGATGCATATCCCTTTGAACCAATCCAGATGTCACTGATCAGTGCCTGCGCAGTGGGAATTCCTACATTTCTTCTGACACAGGAGAATAATTACAATAAGATTGACCATACATTCCTGAGGCACGTATTTATGAATGCATTTCCTGCGGCAGTAACCATTACAGGATGTGTATTTACGATCATGCTGGTCTGTCAGGATGTATACCATTCCAACGTCATGCTTAATACAGCCTGTGTTCTGGTTACGGGGTGGAACTATATGTCTGCACTGCGTACAGTTTATTCGCCGCTGAACACATACAGAAAAGTGATCATTTATGGAATGCAGTTTGCATTTTTTATAAGTGCGGTTGTATTGCAGGATTTGCTGACACTGGGTTCTCTGGAATTTGGAATGATCATTCTGGTATTTGTACTGATGACATTCTCTCCAATCCTGATCGAAACTATTACAGAATGGATCAGGAGGATTTATGAGAAGTCACTGGACAGAGAAGATGAAAATAAAGGATTTTTTGCAAGATTTTTGGAAAGAGTCCAGAAGTAAAAAACGAGGACAATCTGTAAAATATGCAGATTGTCCTCGTTTGCATTATGCGGTCTGCGTTATGCAGATTAATGGTTTATTTCTTTCTGCACAGCCAGAAGCATCCAAATGCAGGGATCATAACACCTTTAGCTTCCATCTCATGTCCTGAGATAAGATCAGTGTATATGCCGTCATCTTCGTTGATCCATGCAACCTTATCCTGATCGCTGAAGTTATAGATTCCGATGAATTTCTCCTCTGCATTTTCGCGTACGATTGCAAGGATAGAAGAATCCCAGGTATCGATTGTACGAAGATCAGCTGTTGTATCAAAAACGCTGTGTGAACTTCTGATATGTTCCAGATGATCCAGTGCGTGGAAAAGTTTTCCCTGTACTGTATCTGCGATATTTCTGTTTGGAGCAAGTGACCAGTTGAATTCTCCTCTGTGAAGATAGCGGGAATCAACTGCCTTATCAGGATCATCTTTATAAGAATAGTCGTTTACCTGACCAATCTCATCTCCGCTGTAGATTACAGGGATACCTGACTGGGAAAGCATAAATGCATGAAGTGTGATGTCATAGCGCACACTTCTGTCAACACCAGCTACATTTCCTTCAAAACCATATTTCTCAATGCCGCACAGAGATGCGGTAGTACCGCAAAGTCTTGCATCACCCAGACGCGGGTCATCATTGTAAAGTTCACCGCGGCCAAATGTATCCGGATATTTGCCTGTAAAGAAATCATTCAGGAATTTCTTATGAGAAACCTCATCGATTGAGAAATTCTTCAGGAAATCATAATCCAGTCCCCAGCCAATATCATCGTGGCAACGCAGATAATTCTGGAAGATGTACTCTTTTGGAAGAGATCCCAGAATATCCAGCTGTCTGCGGAGCAGAGATACATCTTTGGTTGCAACTGTGTGCCAGGTGCTTGCCATAGTAGTAACGTTATACAGGATATGGCATTCCGGCTTTTCAAGTGTACCGAAATATGGAACAACTTTTTCAGGAGCCATGACAACCTCTCCGAGAAGAAGGACTCCCGGGCACACGATCTCGCAGATCATACGCATCATACGTACGATTGTGTGAACCTGTGGCAGGTTGCGGCAGTTTGTTCCAAGCTGCTTCCAGATATAAGGAACTGCATCGAGACGTACGATGTCAACACCCTGGTTTGCCAGATATAACATATTGTAGACCATTTCGTTAAACACAACAGGATTTCTGTAGTTTAAATCCCACTGGTATGGATAGAAAGTAGTCATGACATGCTTGTGAAGGTCATCCAGCCATGTAAAGTTGCCCGGTGCGGTAGTTGGGAATACCTGTGGACAGGTCTTCTCATAGAGTGCAGGAACATCGTAGGTATCAAAGAAGAAATAACGGTCCTGGTATTCTTTTTCACCTGCGCGAGCCCGTTTGGCCCACTCATGCTCTTCGGAAGTATGGTTCATAACGAAATCAAGGCAGATGTTGATGCCGCGTTCATGGCATTTGGAGGTAAGCTCTGAAAAGTCCTCCATAGTACCAAGCTCAGGCTGCACTGTGCGGAAGTCAGCTACTGCGTAACCACCGTCACTTTTTCCTTTCGGAGATGCGAGCAGAGGCATCAGATGAAGATAATTGACATTGCATTCTTCCACATAATCCAGATGTTCCTCCAGACCTTTTAAAGTATGTGCAAAATTGTTTACATACATCATCATGCCTACAAGGTCATTGCGTTTATACCAGTCCGGATCAGCCTCACGCTTTTTATCAGATGCCTTTAATGCTGAATTTCTGCTGTTATAGAAAGCTTCCATATTAGAAGTAAGATCATGCAGATAGGTCATGACATCATCATGATCCTGATATAATTCGCAATATAACCATTTCAGCTCATCATAATGTTTCTGAAAACGTTCATTATATAAAGTAAGATCAACAGGAACGTCCAGTTTAACAGGTTCCACTTTGGAAGTCTCGACCTTAACAGGTTCTACTTTAGAAGTCTCGACCTTAACAGGTTCCACTTTGGAAGTCTCGACCTTAACAGGTTC